>DAOUDA010000209.1:0-1885 GCA_034431835.1 Chloroflexaceae bacterium
CGCCGAGGGCACGGCCCTCGGCGCTTCTCGTGAATGTGAACCAGAGAGGCTACTACAACTCCGCGCGCATACGCTCAACCATCTGCTCCAGCACGCCACGGGCATGGGCTGCATCGGCGCCGGCGGGCAGGCCGAGGACGGCGAAGTAATCGGGGGTGATCAGCAGCGCCAGGAAGGTAAGGGCGTCAGTTTCGAGCGTCAGGGCGCGCGCCAGACCGGCACCCATGCGGCCCGCGGCCGAGGTGGCCAGCGCGGCCAGACTGGCCAGTTCGATCTCCGCGAGTTCCAGATCGTAGGCCGCGGCCTCGTCCACGAAGACCATCTCGATGCCCAGCCCATCGGTGCCGACCACACCCGCGAACTTCGCCCGGTTCACCAGATCCAGGGTATTGTGGAGGATCGTCGTCAGGCTCATCGGGCGAAGCTCCTTCAGGGTACTACAACTCGCGGCGCCCCTCCAGCGCCGCGCCAAGCGTGTCAGGGTCGGCCCACTCCAGATCGCCGCCGGTCGGCAAGCCGCGGGAGATGCGCGTCACACGCACCCCCAATGGCGCCAGATCGCGCAGGAGCAAAAACGCGGTCGCCTCGCCCTCGGTGTTAGGATTGGTGGCCAGGATCACCTCGTCCACCGGTTCGGCGCGCACACGGGCGAGCAACTCGTCGATCTTCAGGTTCTCGCGGTAGATGCCTTCGAGGGGCGCCAGATGGCCGTGGAGCACGTGGTACAGCCCGCGGTACACGCCGGTACGCTCGATGGCCAGCACATCCAGCGGTTCCTCGACCACGCAGATCCTGGTCTGATCGCGGCCAGGATTGGCGCAGATCGGGCACAGTTCGCCGACGGTGATGTTGTAACAGCGGGTGCAGAGGGTGACGCGCTCGCGCAGATCGAGGAGCGCCTGCGCCAGCGCGCGCGCCTGCTCTTCCTCGGCGCGCAACAAGTAGAAGGTCAGCCGCGAGGCCGTCTTCGGGCCGATGCCTGGCAGCTTGCTAAACTCTTCGATCAGCCGCGCTACCGGCCCGGCGATCAGACTCTCACCGCGCGAAAAGGTCATGTCGGAGAAGGTTGCCACTGGCAACCCATAAAGAACGCGCCTGCCGCCACGGGCCAGCCCGCCGGCTTGAACGCGCCATAGCTTCAAAACAGACCAGGCATCCCCTTCATCCCGCCCATCAGCGGCCCCATGCGCTCTTCGGCGAGATCCTGGGCCTTCTTCGTCGCGTCGTGAATTGCGGCCAGCAGCAGGTCCTGCAGCATCTCGACATCCTCGGGGTCCACCACTTCGGGCGCGATGGTGATACTCTGCACCTCGCGATGGCCGTTCATCTGCACGGTAATGGCGCCTCCGCCGGCCGTTCCTTCAACCGTCGCCACGGCGAGTTCTTCCTGGATCTTCTGCATCTGGCGCTGCATCTGCTGGGCCATCTGCTGTAGCTGGCGCGGGTTCATGCATGCTCCTTGGTAATCGCTGCGCGCGGGGCGCGCCATTGCAACGGGGAAATGCTCCTTGCTAGCTTACCACACAGCCAGGGATGGCGCAAAGGATGGCGGCGCCGATAGTGTGCACATCTACCGAACACGTTTGCACCGTAGGGGGGCGGAAGGCTTCAAGCCGTTCACCCTCTCCGTTCCGCTGCGTGCTCTGCGGTACATCTGAACAGGTACGCGGCGCCCTCCCCCGGCCCGTGCGCGATCCGCCTCTCGCGGCGCGATGCGTGGCGGCCACGCTGCCCCGCGGTGGTTTTTGCGGCATTTCGGGCGATGCAGCAGCCAGAACTCGTAGTGGTACGACCATCTGGTTGTGATGGATAGTTTTTTGCGGGGAGGGCTTCGCCCTCCCACGCCCCCTCCCGCCGCATCCATCACCATCTAGGTCATTACCAT
>DAOUDA010000210.1:0-34535 GCA_034431835.1 Chloroflexaceae bacterium
CATATCAGCCGTCCATGAAATGCGTACCCACCGCCCGATGAAAACCGGCCCGCGTCCGGCCGCCGCGTGCTGCGGCCCTATCGGCTATCGGATTTTCACGTTAGGAGCAGGTGAGCGCCATGGCTGAGCCAGTCATTGCGGTGGAAGCGCCGCTTTCGGAGACCAGCGAGGTGATCCTGGAGACGCGGGCGCTGACCCGCGTGTACGGAGAAAAGGTGCCGGTCAAGGCCCTCGACGGGGTGGATCTGCGGATCCACCGCGGCGAGGTGCTGGCGATCGTCGGTCCCTCCGGCTCGGGCAAGTCAACCCTGCTGAACCTGATCGGGGCGCTCGACCGTCCGACCTCGGGCGAGGTGATCGTCAACGGGACGCCGCTGTCAAAGGTGCGCAACCTGGATCGCTTTCGCAGCCGCACCATCGGCTTCATTTTCCAGAGCCACAACCTCTTGCCGACCCTGACGGCGCGGGAGAACGTCGAGGTGCCCATGTACGAACTGCCGCTGCGCCCGGGGCAGCGCCGCGCCCGGGCCATGGAGTTGCTGGCGATGGTGGGTCTGGCCGAGCGCCAGGCCCATCTGCCGAACCAGCTTTCGGGGGGCGAGCGCCAGCGGGTCGCCATCGCGCGCGCCCTGGCCAATTCGCCCTCCATTCTGCTCGCCGACGAGCCGACGGGCAACCTCGACAGCAAGAACACTGCCGACATCGTGGCCCTGCTCATGCGCCTGAACCGCGAGCAGGGCGTGACCCTGGTGATCGTGACCCACAACACCGAGGTGGCCGCCGCGGCCCAGCGGGTGATCACCTTCCGCGATGGCAGGATCCTCCGCGATGTCTCGATGAGCAACGAGCTTGAGCGCGAATTGCTGGAACTGAAACGCTCGCCTCTCGGGCAGGCCATTCTCCGCGGCGATCACCTGCCGCCGGCGCTGGCCGAGGTGGCGCCGGTGTTGCATGATCTGTTGGAACGAGTGTGATACAATTTTGGATTTTGGATTGCTGTATATGGAGGTATAAGGGTGATAAGTAGAGGTGCATCCGGCAAGTTCTCGAACGGGAGGGTCTGGGATGGCTTTGCCCTCCCAGAAACTCGTCCAGCCCTTTCGTGTATCAGGACCTTGGGAGGAGGCGCCGGACTCACTCCCCCGGCGGGGGAGGGTTGGGGAGGGGGCGGAGTTACCGAAAAACGTAGTTCACAGCGTAATAAGTACGTATGCGTCGGTTCAGCAGGAATGGGTGTAAAACGCACGACCCGGCAGGTTGCGCTGCGGCCTCGGTGGCCGCTCCAGTTTAAGGACTCGCCTCACTATATGTAGTTAGCCATTTGACGACTTATCCACATTTTGTGGATGGAGTGTGGATAACACCTCAACATCTAGGGGCCTCCTGGAATTATATCGCAGGAAGCCCCTGGATCTAGGAACACCAAATATGCCGGAAACGCTGCCCGGCGCCATGCTCATTGTGACACAGCAGGGTGATCCGGTGGTAAAGCGGAAGTAAAGGACGCGCTAACCGCCGGGGTCAGTCTGATTATATGCGGGGGGTATTACCGTTTCGTTGCCAGGTGCCGAGCGTTGCAGCTTGACGGTTGCTCGCTATCCCCATGATCCGTCGAGGTGTGGAGCTGTAGAACAGGAAAGTTGTTTTCCACCTCCACACCTCTACAGGTCAAACAGGGCGGCGTAGCGCGCCCGCCAGGCGTCGGCGCGGGCAGGCTCATCGGCGCAGGCGTCCAGGGTCGCGGCGTAGTGCTCCGCCCGGGCGTCAAGGCCCGGCCCCAGGAGCACGAGCCGGTTCAGGGGCGTGAGTGGGGCGTGGGGGCGCAGGGGAGTGAAGCTGAGGCGCCCGCACACGAACTGCACGTCGTCGGGCCAGGGCGCGTCGGTGCAATGGACGATGCCCTTGGCGCGGAAGACAGCGGGGCCGGCGTCGCGCAGGGCGGTCTCAAGCGCGGCGCGGCGGAGGGGGGCGTCGCCGCTCCACGCCAGGCTGCTGAAGGCGTCCCGTTCCAGATGGTCGGGCCTGGGGGGCGGATCAGCCTGGTCGAGCCGCGGGCCAAAGAGCAGATCGGGCGGCACCTGCCCGTAGCTTGCCGGAACAACCGCGGCGCGCGGATTGATGGCGCGGAGCCGCTCGGTGACCGCGGCGCGTTCGGCGGGCGCAACCAGGTCCACCTTGCTGAGGATGAGCAGGTCGGCGGCGCGGAGTTGCCATGCGGCCACCGGCGAGGCGTTGAGGGCCGCCTCGAGATTGGTGGCGTCGGCCACGGCCACCACTGCGTCGAGCGGCAGGCCGGCGCCGCGGGCGCGCCGGATGATCCCGCCTGGCTCGGCCAGGCCGGTGGTCTCGACCACGATGCAATCGGGGGCATAATCGCCGAGTTCTTCGACTGCCAGCAAGAAGTCACTGCCCGCCTCGCAGCACACGCAGCCGCCGGTCAGTTCGACCAGGGGCGCCGCGCCTGCCCGTTCGAGGACGTCGCCATCGAGGCCGATCTGCCCCAGTTCGTTGACCACCAGGCCCAGCCGGCGCCCGCCCGCGCCGCGTTCCAGTAACGCCCGCAGGAGGGTCGTCTTGCCGCTGCCGAGAAACCCGGTGACGATGGTGAGGGGCGGATTTGCCATCAGAAGCGCCCCCCCTGCTCCCTGGCGTAGCCGGTGAGTTCGACAAAGCCACTGCCGCTGACTGGTCGGCCCTGCCGCGAGCCCTGGATGCGCACCGCCCCTTCCCAGTACACCACCGACACCGGCAGTTCCTGGTTGGACAGGCGCGGCTCAAACTCCAGGCGTAAAGCCAGACCGGGGACGCTCAGGCGCCAGCGGGCGGGGTAGAGCGCCTGTGAGGCCGGGCTGCGCCAGGTTGCCAGCACCTCCAGTTGCACCTCGGCAGGATCGAGGGGTGTGACGCGGCCCTCAGGGTCAACCAGGCTGCCGAAGCTGTAACTAACCGCCGTGGGCGTGCGCACCTGCGCGTACATCAGGTCGTAGCCGTCGTCGAGTTGCAGGCTGAACCAGTCCCAGCCGACGGCGCCGGCTTCGAGGGCGCTGGTGCCCCACTCGTGGTCCATCCAGCTCAACCCGCTGACGGCGTAGGTCCGGTCGCCCACGCGGATCGTGCCGGTGGTGGCCATACGGCTCAACGAGTAGTAGAAGGAGGCGTTCCCGGGGGTCGGCCCCTTCTGGCTGAGGCCCCGGTCGCCCTGAAGGGCGGGCGGCTTCTGGCTCGCGAGGGTCAGGTCGAGGGACACCTCGCCCTCGGCGGCGCGCAGATGCATGGTCATACCCTGGGGGCCGGAACCGGTGGCGGACCAGTCTTCGAGGAAGACGCGAAAGGGTTCGCCCGAGGCCCCGGCGAGACCGGCGGCGTCGCGGCTGAAGCGCTCGTAGGCGTAGAAGCGCCCCTGGGCGACGTCGCTCAGGGCCAGGTGGGCCATGTACACGCTGGTTGCGCCCCAGGCCGACTCGCGGGCGACGGGCCGGGGGGTAAGCCCGCTGCGGAAGAAGGTCAACTGATAGCCGAACTGCCGCTCGCCAGCGGAGAGATTGCCGGTGTAGTACCACCACTCGATCTGGTACTCGGGGTGGAGGCCATGGTCGCGCGGAAAGACGAACGGGCGCGGCGCGAGGGCGCGGGCGAAGCCGGCGTCGCCGTTGCTGAGGGTCGCTGCGGCGTCAATGCGGGCGCGGATCTCGGGGCGCGCGGGGGCCGCGCATCCCGCCAGGAGCAAACCGGCGACGAGTAATCCCAACCAGCGTGAAAGCATAACGTTTGCTGTCCTCTGAGCGGTACATTCTTTGTAGAAGCGACGGGCTCATTCCATTCTGGGAGGCTGTAGCCCTGCCGGCTTCTCCCCGCAGGCGGGGACGAGGGTCTCCCGCAGCACCTGGCCATCAGGGAGGGTGAAGCCCCTCTCCGCAGGCGGGGACGAGGGGAAATCCGGTCTCCCTTCGCCAACCGGCAGTGGGGGTGGGCGCCCGACCACGGGCAGGGGGGTGGGGAAAGCTGGTTTCCCCACGCTATAACCGGGTGAGGAACGGCGGTTCCTGGGAGGGGCGTGCCCTCCCGGTCTTTTCCCTTCCAGCGTGGCATGAAGTATTGTACCGGGATCTGGAGACGCGATGCAAACCGAACTACCCGACGACGCCGCGCGGGTGCTGGTGGCGGTGACGCCGCGCCCGCGCGACCTGGAACTGGCGCGCGCCGCGGGGTGGTACCGCGTGCCGCTGGCAAAGGCGCCGCCGCGCTTCGCCGCCGAGTACCTGGCCTTTTACCAGACCGGGGCCTTTGGGGCCGAACGCTGGTCGGTGCGTTACTACGCGCCAGTGCTGCGCTATCGGATAACCACGCGCCGGGAACTGTTACCCGACGAACCGGACCACCCGCGCGCCAACATGCGCTACTACCGTGTGGACATCGGCCCGCTGGCGGCGCTGCCGCTGCCGGTGCCCGCGGCGCGGTTGCGGCGGGTGGTGTTCATTCCTACCACCTTCGGGCAACTGCGGCGCGCTCGTGACGTGCGCGAGCTCTGGCGCCCCGACGAGGATGGCTGGCCGGGCGACGAGGTGTGGGGCGCGGGGTTGGCCGGCAGGCGGTGAGCCGGGGGGAAGGGGGCCATGACGCGCGCAACCCTCCCACGGGCACGGGTGTGGGGAAACCGGGTTTCCACACTCCCTTCCATTTTCGCCTCGAGTGTGCTATTATATCAGTCACTATTGGTATAACTTAATGGCGCATCCTGCAAGTCCGGTTACACGCATGGTCGGGTAGAGGGTTTCCGGGAGGGCTTTGCCCTCCCCGATCCTCCCGTTCGAGAACTTCCTGGATGCGCCGCTCAAGGGGCGCCTATGATCACGCCAGGAACGACGGACTATGATGACGCTCTTGCGCTTGCGCGCGTGCTCGCCGATGAAGTGGTGTGGAGGTTGGTGAAAAGCCTGGCCGCCAGCGATGCCCATCTCGGGGATCTGCAGGCCAGCCTCGGGACTCAGCGAGAGGTTGTGGTGGAGCGGCTCAAGCAGCTTGAGCAACTGGGACTGGTGAGCAGCCGGACCAGCGACGCCGACGCCAGTCTGCGCTACTACCGGCTCCAGGTTGACCGGCTGCGCTCGGTAGTAGAGCAGGTGATCGGCGCGCTGCATCCCTCCCTGCACCTTGCCCCTGAGCCGGAAACCTTGCCGGCCGAGCCGGCGCGGCCACGGGTGCTCTTTCTCTGCACCGAGAACAGCGCCCGTTCGCAGCTCGCCGAGGTGCTGCTGCGCCAACTCAGCCACGGCAGTGTGGAGGCTTACAGCGCCGGCACCCAGCCGGGCACGGTCAACCCCCTGGTCGCGGAAATCCTCGGCGAAGCAGCGCAGGGTCTTCGTTCAAAACACATTGATGAGTTTCAGGGGCAGCATTTCGACTACGTGGTGACGGTCTGCGATCGCGCCCGTGAAGCATGTCCGAGTTTTGCCGGGGCCGAGAAGCAGCTTCACTGGTCCATTCCCGACCCGGCGGCCGTCGCGGGTGAGGAGGCGCGCCTGCGGGCATTTTCCGTTACGGCCTGTGAATTGACCCAACGGATCCGGTACCTGCTCACGTTCATCGGCGCCCGGCAGCGGGGAGCGCAGCCCGTGGCGGTGAGCTAGGGCGATGGCACGCCGTGGAGGGGAGTGGGGAAACCTGGTTCCCCGCTCCCCTTCGTGGTATGCTGGAGACATGGGCATCTTGCACCATCGGGCCTGCCCCTTGCCGCTATGCACACCGTGATTGTCGCCAATGCGCCCGCGTTTCGGGCGGAGCCGTTCCGGGATCTCCTGACGCGCGCCGATTTCATCATCGCCGCTGATGGGGGCGGCAACGCCCTGTTTGCCGCCGGTCTCACGCCCGATCTGGTGATCGGCGATCTGGACTCGCTGGCGCCCGAGGCAGACGCGGCGTTCGCTGCCGCCGGAGCGACGTTCCTGCGTTACCCCATCGAAAAAGACGAGACCGATCTGGAGCTGGCCTTGCTGGCCGCGGCGGCGCGTCAGGCCGACCCGATCGACGTGCTCGGGGCCATCGGTGGGCGCTGGGATCAGGGGCTGTCGAACGTGGCGCTGCTGGCGCTCCCCGAACTGGCAGGGCGGCGGGTGCGGCTGCTCGACGTCGACCAGGAGGCCTACCTGGCCCGGGGTGAGACGCCGATCGCCGGCGCGGTGGGCGACACAATCTCGTTGCTGCCGCTCGGCGGCCCGGCGCGCGGAGTGACCACGCGCGGCCTGTACTACGCTCTGGAGGACGACGAGTTGCGGTTCGAGCGGTCACGGGGCATCAGCAACGTGATCGCGCGGACGCCCGCGGCGGTGGTGGTGCGCGAGGGTATGCTGCTGGTGGTGCGCGTATGGCGGCGTGAAACGGATCAGATCTGGTCGAGGTAATCTTTCAGCAGCTTGCCCAGGCGCGGATGGCGGAGCTTGCGCAGCGCCTTGACCTCGATCTGGCGCACGCGCTCGCGGGTCACGCCGAAGGCGCGGCCCACTTCCTCGAGGGTGCGGGGCTGCCCGTCGGCGAGGCCGTAGCGCAGCTCCAGCACGCGCCGTTCGCGCTCGGTAAGCTGATCAAGGGCGGCGGCGATCTGCTGGCGCAGCATGCCGCTGGCGGCGGCGTCATCGGCGTCGAGGGCGTGGGGGTCGGGAATAAAATCGGCCAGCGTGCTATCGGCCTCTTCGCCGACGGGGGTAGCCAGCGAGACCGGGTCCTGAGCGGTGCGGCGCAATTCGCGGAGCTTCTCCTCGCTCATATTGAGGAACTGGGCCAGTTCGCTATCATTCGGCTCGCGCCCGAGGTTCTGGGTCAACTGGCGCCGGGCGGCCTGGATGCGGTTGAGCGTTTCGCCGAGGTGTACGGGGAGGCGCACCAGGCGCGACTGATCGGCGAGGGCGCGCGAGAGGGCCTGCTTGATCCACCAGGTGGCATAGGTGGAGAACTTGAAGCCCTTATCGTGGTCAAACTTCTCGATGGCGCGGAGCAGGCCCAGGCTGCCTTCCTGGATCAGATCGAGCAGGGGCAACCCGCGGTCGCGGTAGCGTTTGGCGATGCTCACCACCAGGCGCAGGTTCGCGGCGGCCATCTGCTGGCGGGCTTCCTCGCCGACGGCGATCAGCCGGCGCAGCTCTGCGGCCCGCGGGCTATCCGGCGGCACGGTTTTCAACTCGGCCCGGGCCTTCTGGCCGCGCTCGATCTGCTGGGCCAGGCGTTTCTCCTGCTCGGCGGTGAGCAGCGGCACCTGGCCGATCTCGCGCAGGTAGAGCCGCACACTGTCGCCCAGCAGCGCATCGGAGAGTTCCTCATCAAGATCGATGACCGATGTACTGCCCGGCTCCTCTTCGACAAGCTGCTCATCGGCCGGCTCGCGCACGGGAACGCCGGCCTCGGCGAGGGCGGCGTAGACGGCGTCGATGGCCTCAGCGGCCGATTCTTCGGGCGCCGGCACGATCTGCAGCATTTCATCAAGGGTGACATAGCCCCGCTGCCTACCCTGGGCGATGAGCGCCTGAATATCGGAGGGATTGACGATAGCGGTCGGGCGCGCGGTTTCGGGTGGCGTCTGAGACATAGACATTTCCTTGGATGGGCCTGGCGCCAACGGGTGCTCCTGAGAGTTTCCTCCCTGGTGTGGGGCATTGAGGAGCGGCGAAGCGACGGGAGGCGATGACGTTGGTACGAATGACCGGCGTGGCGTATGGCGTATATTGTAGCACATTCGCCTTAAAGGCGTTGGAGGGTCTGGTATCAGAAGAGGGGAAAGCAGATTTCCCCACACCCCTGCCTGCCGGGGAGGTTAAGGAGAACGACGCCCTCCCAGAAGCATCCTTGCTCGTCCTCGTGGTGTGCAGTGAAACCGCCCGGGGTTCGAGGTGCACCACTGATGCATTCTATCCGGTGATTATAGCGTATCGCGCAGCATCGCGCGAACCTGTTCCGGGCCTTCGGCGGCGAGGGCGCGTTCTGCCAGCTCTCGGGCCGCGCGGCTATCGGTGGCGGTAACGGCGGCGCGCACCCGTTCCAGGGCCGCGGGGGCGCATGTCAGTTCATCGGCGCCCAGGCCGATCAGCAGCGCGGTCGCCTGGGGGTCACTGCTGAGTTCACCGCAGATGCCGGCAGGGCGCCCATGCTGGTGGGCGACTTCGCAGGCCATGCGGATCAGGCGCAGCACGGCCGGATCGAGCGGCTGGTACAGGTCGGCCACGCGGTGGTTCCCCCGGTCGCAGGCGAGGGTGTACTGGGTGAGATCGTTCGTGCCGAGGCTGAAAAACGCCGCCTCCGGGGCCAGGTGCGCGGCATTGAGCGCGGCGGCGGGCACTTCGATCATCACCCCCAGGGGGATGTCAGGAGCAAAGGGACGCCCGGAGGCGACAAGCTGGTTCCGTGCCTGGTCAAGCAGACCGCGCGCGCGCCGCACTTCGGCAACGGTAGTGACCATGGGCAGCATCACGCGAATGTCGTGGGTGGCCCGCGCGCGCAGCAGGGCACGGAGTTGGGGCAGGAAGATCTCCGGGCGGCTCAGGCAGACGCGGATGCCGCGCGATCCGAGGAAGGGGTTGTCCTCGCGGGGCAGGGGCAGGGCCGGCAGGCGCTTATCGCCGCCGATATCGAGGGTGCGCACGGTGATCGGCGCGTCGGGCACAGCGGCGGCCACTGCCTGGTAGAGGGCCACCTGCTCTTCCTCGTCGGGCAAATCGGGACGTTCGAGAAAGAGCCATTCGGTACGCAGCAGCCCGATGCCCTCGGCGCCCTCGGCGCAGGCGTCGCGCGCTTCGGCCGGCGAGGCGACGTTGGCCAGCAGGCGGATGCGGCGCCCATCGCGGGTGGTGACCGGGCCGCGGGGGGTGGCGCCGCGCGCAGCGCGTTCGCGCGGACGTGGACGCAGGCGGGCCGGGTCATCGGCGGGCGGGTCGAGCGTCACCAGGCCCTGGTCGCCGTCGAGGGCGATGGCGCGGGCACTGGCCGCCGCGGTCAGGATCTCATCGCCAAGCCCGACGACGGCGGGGATGCCCAGGCTGCGGGCGATAATGCTGGCGTGGGAGGTAATGCCGCCAGCGGCGAGAGCGATGCCGCGCAACAAATCGCGCGGGGCGCTGGCGAGGTCGGCGGGGTCGAGGTCGCGGGCCACGACAATGGAAGGGGCGACCAGGAGTTGGCCAGGGCCGACGGCGCCGGTGAGGGCCCGCCAGACCTGCAAAGCCACGGCGCGCACGTCGGCGGCCCGGGCGCTGAGGTAGGCGTCACCGAGGCGTTCGAGTTCGAGGGCCTGCTCTTCGGCGGCGGCGATAATCGCGTCGGCGGCGGCCCGGCCCAGTTCGGTGACGAGGGTAGTGGCGCGTTCGCGCAGCGAGGGGTCGTTGAGCAGCAGCCGGTGGGCGCCGAAGATCGCGGCGCTCTCGCTCTGACCCGCCGCGCGCAGCGCCGCCTCGTGGGCCGCGATGGTCGCGTCGGTTTCGGCGAGGGCGCGATTGAGGCGGGCCTGTTCGGTCGCGGGGTCGGCGGAGGTTCCGGGGCGGTTGGCCCTGGCATGATAGAGGACCACAGCGCCAAACGCCAACCCCGGCGCGGCAGCAAGGCCGGTGAAGCTTCGCATAGCAGGGGTTCCTTACCCGCACGTTGGTGGTGCAGGGAAGCGGGGAAACCGGGTTCCGCAACCCGTACCTGTTCAGATGTACCGCAGAGCGCGCAGAGGAACGTAGAGGGTGAACGTTTTGAAGCCCTCCGCGCCCTCTGCGGTGCGAACGTGGTCGGTAGACGTGAACACTATCCGCAACCCGGAGGGTCGCATAGCGGTCAATGCACTGGCGGGCCGGTGGAGCTACCCTCAGGGTAGCCCCACCGGCCCGCTCGCCCTAGCGGAAGCCCAGCACCCCGTGCGAGATCACGTTTCGCAGGATCTCCGAGGTGCCCTCGCCAATGGTTAGCAGACGGGTATCGCGGTACATGCGCTCAACGGGGAACTCCTGGCTGTAGCCATAGCCGCCGAAGATCTGGATAGCGTCGCGGCAGACCTTCTCCGACACCTCGGAGGCGTAGAGCTTGGCGACGGCGGCTTCGCGATGGAAATGGCGGTGCTGGTCCTTGAGCCAGGCGGCCTTGTAGACATACAGCCGGGCCGTTTCGATGCCGACTTCCATATCGGCGATCATATTCGCGACGGACTGGTGCATACCGATGGGCTTGCCGAAGGCCTCGCGTTCACGGGCGTAGCGCACGGCAGCCTCGTAGGCGCCCTGGGCCAGGCCAACGGCCATGGCGCCGATGCTGATGCGCCCGCCGTCGAGGACGCGCAGGAACTGTACGAAGCCATGACCGCGCTCGCCGAGCATGTTCTCTCTGGGCACGCGCACGTTTTCGAGCATCACCGCCGTGGAGATCGAGCCGCGCAGGCCCATCTTCGGCTCGTGCTTGCCGAAGCTAAGGCCCGGCGTGCCGCGCGGAACGATAAACGCTGAGATGCCCTTCTTGCCCCGCTCGGGGTCGGTGACGGCGGTGACGATCAGGTGGCCGGCGACGGGGGCGTTGGTGATCCACATCTTCTGGCCGTTGATCACCCACTCGTTGCCTTCGAGCACCGCCCGGGTGCGGGTGGCCCCGGCGTCGGAGCCGGCGTGGGGTTCGGTGAGGCCAAAGGCGCCCAGGTATTCGCCGCGGGCCGCGGGCACCAGAAACTTGCGCTTCTGCTCCTCGGTGCCGAACATGAAGATCGGCGCCGAGCCCAGGCCCATATGCGCGGCGTAGGCCAGGGCGGTGGAGCCGCACACACGGGCCACTTCTTCGACGGCGATGGCGGCGCTGATCGTGTCGGCGCCCGCGCCGCCGTACTCTTCGGGGAAGGGCAGGCCCATCAGGCCCAGTTTGCCCATCTTTGCGAAGGTTTCGGCGGGGAACTCGCCCGTCTCATCAACATGGCGCGCCCGTGGGGCGATCTCCTTCTCGGCAAACTCCCGCACGGTCCGGCGGATCAGTTCCTGCTCGCGGGTCAGATCGAAGTGCATACCTGGTTGCTCCCATGCAGCAAACGGCGATATTCCACGGGGCGGTCCACGCATCCGGGGCAACTGCGACCCCGGTCACTCAAAGCGCAGCATCTCGACCCCTTCCATTGTTTCGGTAATCAGATTATCAACCACCGCCTTGAGGTCGTTGGTCTCGGCGAAGACGCGCAGTTGCCGGTCGGCGCTGCTACCCTCATCGGCGATCTTCAAGAGGTACTCGACCTCGCGGCGCGAACCCAGCATATCTACCACGTCGTCCACCAGGGCGACCATCTCGTGGACGAGGGCCTTCGTCTCGACCTCGGCGCGTTTGCCGAAATCGATCAGCTTGCCTTCGAGGCCCCAGCGCTGGGCGCGCCACTTGTTCTCGTTGATCAAGGCGCGCCGGTAGACGCGGAAGGTCGTATTCTCCTCGAACATGCGGTAAAACTTGACGATGATCGCCTGCATCATAGCGGCCAGGGCCAGGCACTCCTCGAGGCGCGTGGCCATATCGCAGACGCGAAACTCCAGCGTGCCGAAGAAGGGGTGGGGCCGCAGGTCCCACCAGATCTTCTTGCCGTTATCAATGCAGTTGGTGGAGACCAGCAACTGCACGTAGCGTTCGAACTCGGCGGCGGAGTGGAAGCTGGGCGGGGTGCCGGTGCGGGGGAAGCCGCTGAAGACCACGCTCCGGTAGGATTTGAAGCCGGTTTTGCGCCCCATCCAGAAGGGGGAGGAGGTGGAGAGGGCCAGCAGGTGCGGTCCGATGTAGCGGGCCACGTTCATCAGTTCGATGGCGACCTCATTGTTGGGCATGCCGATGTGGCAGTGCATGCCAAAAATGAGCAACTGCAGGGCGGCGTCCTGCATTTCACCCACCACGGCGTGGTAGCGTTCGTGGGGAAAGATCTCCTGGGTCATCCACGAGGAGAAGGGATGCGTCCCGGCGGCGACGATCTTCAACCCGTGGCGATCGGCCAGCCCGGCAATCGTGCCGCGCAGGTGGCGGATCTCCGCGCGGGCCTCGGAGATGGTGCGGCAGGGGCGCGTTCCCACTTCCACGATGCTCTGGTGCATCTCCGGCTTGATCTGCTCGCGCAGGATGGTTCGCCCTGGTTCGAGGATCTGCGTGATGTACGAGCGCAGTTCCCGGGTTTCCGGATCGACGATCTGGTACTCTTCCTCGATCCCCAGGGTAAACGCAAAGTCGGGGTCCATGGGGTTATAAGCGCTCATGTGCCGCTCCTGGCGCCTCGCCGCGTGCCGTTTAGATCGTGCCGTGTTACTGTATTATACACGCACCTGCGGCGCGCAAGGCTGGTAGTGAGTTTTCCTGGGAGGGAAACGCCCTCCCGGACCCTCCCGTGAGGCGGGTACGACCTCACGACCGCAGGGGCGATTGGCGGTTGCCGGCGCGCTGGCGCCAGCGCTCGCGCAGGTAGGCCAGGCCATTGCGCTGGTACACCAGCCACTCCGCCAGCAGCACGATCAGGGCGATCAAGGCCACCAGGCGCCAGAACTCCTGGCGGCTGTCGCGCTCGCGCGAGACGGTGCTGCTGGCGCCGCTGGTCTGGGGGATGCTCAGGTCGCGCTGGGTGGCGATACGCGACTCGCCTGGCGCGAAGAGGTTGACGGCATAGCGGTGGCGTCCGACCACGGTATCGCCGGCGAGTTCTTCGACCGTATAGACGCCCAGGGCGTCGGTGTCGGCGTAGATGGCCTGGCCGGCCTGGATCTGCACCTCGCCGCCGCGGGAACTGACGGTGCGCCCGTCGGGGCGCGTCACGCGCACCTCGGTGATCGCCGCGTCCACCTGGCGGCTGAGGGGTTGGCCCGGGGTGAGCTGGGCCGCCTCGGCCCCGCTGCCGGGGGCGAGGAAGGTCATCAGGTTCGAGAGCAACAAAGGAAAGGCGATCTGCAGCGGCAGGTCGGACTCGTGCAGGTCGAAGCTCAGGACCGCCACGCGCCGTCCTTCGCGCTCGCCGACCACCAGCAGCGGCCCGCCATCGCTGTCAACCACCACGCGGCCCCAGTTGCCCGGCGCGATCCGCGCCGCCTTGAGCACGCTCACCTCGCTCAGACTCACGTTGCGCAGTATGGGGTCATCACCGCTGGCCGGGCGCACCTGCGGGAACTCGATCGTTCCGATGACCGAGAAGTAGGCCGTGGAGCGGAGGGGATTGATGAACAGCAGGTTGCCCGGCGGCAACTCCGGCGGCGTTACTCCATCAAGAATGGTGACCGGCACCTGGGCGACGGTCTCGGTGAAGGTGGTGGTTGCGGCGGGGACGGTGACGACATTGAGGCCAGGCAACAGGCTCAGGCCGGTTTCGAGGAAGCGGTTGCCTGCCGTAACCAGGCGCACGGTGGCGGCCTCGGTCGCCGGGCTGACGGCGAAGGCGCGGTCATCGGCGGGCAGGGCATCGGCGCCGTCGAGGCGAGCCTCGACCACTTCGACCTGGGGTGGAAGATCGATGATCAGGCTCTGCTCGCGGCTGGCTTCGATGGTCAGGTTGTAGGCGTTGAAGATCGCCCCGTCGAGGTAGAGATCGAGGCGGCGGGTGGCGCTGGCCTGGCCGTAGTTGGTGACCTGCACGAAGAGCGTCTGTCCGGTGGCGCCGGGTTGGAGGGCGATGGCGCTCACGGCCATGTTTTCGGTGGCGCGCCCGACGGGGAAGTAGCTGACGCGGGCAGGCACGCGCAGGTTGGTCGGCAGGGTGACGTTGCCATCGGAGATGATGGCCACTTCGCTATCCTCTTCGCGAGCGGCGAGGGCGGCGGCGAGGGTCAGGGCCTGCGAGAGGTCGGAGCCGCCGCCGTTGGAGAGCCGGATCCGTTCGACGGCGCGCCGCAGTTCGCGCCGGTCGGAGGTGGCGGCGGCGGGGACCTCCATGCGTCCGCCGGCAGCAATCACGGTGGCGCGCCCGCCGTCGGGCAGTTGATCGATCAACTGGTAGGCCCGCTCCCTGGCGGCGTGCAGGCGGGTGGGCGGCTCGTCGGTGGCGCCCATGCTGGCCGAGTGGTCAATGATGATGATCAGATTGCGCCCGCTGATACCCTGGGCCGCCAGGTAGGGCCGCGCCAGGGCGAAGACCAGCAGCAGCATGAGCAGGAGTTGGAGCAGGAGCAGCAGATTGCGGCGCAACTTCTGCCAGGGGGCGTTTGCCTCCACATCGCGCACCATGCGCTGCCAGAGGAAGGTCGAGGAGACGGTGCGCTCCTCGCGGCGCAGCTTCAGGAGGTACATCGCCACGATAGCCGGGCCGACAATGGCCGCGGCCAGCAGGGCGAGGGGGGTGATCAGGGACATAGTTTCCGGCTCGTTTCAACGCAACGCGCCGCGGCGGCGCATGCGTCCCAACACAAACTCTTCGACAGGCACGCTGGTATCCACCGGCAGGTAGATGATCCCGCGTCCGTTGCAAAAACTCTCAATCTCGCCGCGCCAGGCGGCCAGTTGGGTCTTGTAGCGGCGCATAAGGTCGAGATTGGCGCTAATCTCCACCGGGGCGCCGCTCTCCACATCAACCAGTTTGAGGTCGCCTTCGAGATCCGGTTCAAGTTCCTGAGGGGCGAGAATGTGCATGACGGTGATCTCGAAGGGGCGCGAGGCCAGGGCGCTCAGGGCGTCCTTCCAGCCGGGATCGAGCAGGTCGGAGCAGAGCAGGAGCGGGCCGGCGGTGCGGGCCGACTGGATGTAGCGATGGCAGGCCCGGGCCAGGTCGCCCTGTTTACCGGGTTGCAGGCGCTGCAGGAAGGTAAAGAGCGGCACGGCGCCGCGTTTGCCGCGCACCCCCGGCAATTGTAACTCGCCCGGGCCGGCGCCGAAGGCGGTGACGCTGACGCGGTCGAGGTTGGTCAGGGCGATGTAGCCATAGGCGGCGGCAAGTTGCCGGGCGTAGTGCAGCTTGTTCGGCGTTCCCCAGTCCATCGAGGCGCTGGTATCCACCAGCAGATGGACGTTGAGTTCCTCTTCGGCGACGAAGAGCTTCAAATAGAAGCGTTCGGCGCGGGCGTAGAGGTTCCAGTCAATCTGGCGGATGTCATCGCCCCGGGCGTAGGGGCGAAAGTCGGCGAACTCCACCGAGGAGCCTCGGCGCGGGCTGCGCCGCTCGCCCTGGATGTCGCCGGCCATGGGCCGGCGCAGCATCAGGGCGAGGCGGTCAAGCTGCCGCAGGAACGCCGAATCGAGCAGGGGTTCGCCTGGACGTTCGGTCACGTCGGACCTGCCTTTGGTGTCATCACTCTTCCTTCACCGCTTCGAGCACGCCCTTGACGACCTCATCGGGCGAGATGCCTTCGGCCTGGGCCTCGAAGTTCAGCACGACGCGATGGCGCAGCGCGGGCAGGGCGGCGGCCTTGAGGTCGGCGAAGGCCACGTTGTAGCGCCCGTCGAGCAGGGCGAGGATCTTGCCGGCCAGGATCAGCGCCTGCATACCGCGGGGCGAGGCGCCGTAGCGCACGTACTGTTTCGTAATCGCCGGGGCCTCGCGCGCTTCGGGGTGGGTGGCGCTGATCAGGCGCGCGGCGTAGGCCAGCACGTGGCTGGCGATCGGCACGGTGCGCGCCAGATCCTGCATGGCCAGGATCAGCGGCCCGTTGGCGACGTGGCGGGTCACGGGCCTGTACGATCCCGTGGTGCGCTGGGCGATCTCGACCAGTTCGGCGGCGGTGGGAAAGACGACGTTGATCTTAAAGAAGAAGCGGTCGAGCTGGGCCTCGGGCAGCGGGTAGGTGCCCTCCATTTCGAGCGGGTTCTGGGTGGCGAGCACGAAGAAGGGCTGCTCGAGCTTATGAATGGTTTTGGCGACCGAAACGGTGCGCTCCTGCATGGCCTCAAGGAGCGCCGACTGGGTCTTGGGCGTGGCGCGGTTGATCTCGTCGGCAAGGACCATGTTGGCAAAGATCGGGCCAGGCTCGAAGCGAAAGCTCTTGCGCCCGTGTTCGTCCTCGCTGATCAGGGTGGTGCCGATGATGTCGGCGGGCATCAGGTCGGGCGTGAACTGAATGCGCGAGAAGCTACAGTCAATCACGTCGGCCAGGGTGCGCACCAGGGTGGTCTTGGCCAGCCCGGGCACGCCTTCAAGGAGGGCATTGCCGCCGGCGAGCAGGGTCACGACCACCTGGCGGATCAGGTCGCGCTGGCCGACGATCACGTTGGCCACTTCGGCTTCGATCATCTGCGCGCGCTGGCGAAACTCGTCGGGGCTGATGCCGGGCGTTGCCGGCTCGGGTTGCGTGGGCGTAGGTATGGTCATGGATGATCCTGTATGCTGGTTGAAAGCAGGTCCCACACGGCTTTTTTCTCGTGCCGGTCGGAGGGTGATGGGGAGGCCAGGTTTTCCCATGTCCCCGCTCAGTGGGAGGGTCCGGGAGGGCTTTGCCCTCTCGGAAATTCCTATGCATCAAGGGATGACGTCACTGGCGGCGAGGCGCCTACGGTTCCAGCCGGCTGAAATAATCGCGCACGTAGTCCTTCAGGTGTGGCGGGATGTAGCCCCGGTCGAGAGCCTCGCTGGCGGCTTCGGCGTACTGCGGGTACACCTGTTCATACGGCACCATCGAGGGGTTGTTCGCCCCGGGTTGGGCTGCCTGGCCTTCCTGGATCTGGCTGGAACCGCTCTGGCCCTGCTGGCCCTGAACGAACTCAGGCGTTCCCGGCTGGCCCGATGGGCGGTAGGGTTGGTAGACCAGGTCGCTGCTGCCGGCGCCACTGCCCTGCTGGCTGGCGGGCCGGTTCGGATCGACGTTGCCGCTGGCATTGCTCTGGCCCTGGCCCAGATTGGGTGCGTTCGTGCCGCCGCCACTACCCTGCTGGCCCTGTTGCCCTTGCTGGCTCTGTTGCCCTTGCTGGCCCTGCTGGCCCTGGCCCTGGCCCTGGCCCTGCTGCTGGCCCTGGCCCTGTTGCTGGCTCTGGCCCTGTTGCTGGCTCTGGCCCTGTTGCTGGCCCTGGCCCTGCTGCTGGCCCTGGCCCTGCTGCTGGCCGGCGCGGGCAATCTGGTCGCGGGCATTCTGCAGTTCGGAGAGCGACTGCTGGGTGCTCTGCTGGCCGGCAAGGTTACTCTGGGCCTCGCGCACCTGCTGGGCGGCCTGCTCAAGCTGCTGGGCGGCCTGCTGCGTATCGCCCTGCCGCAGGGCATTGGCGGCGTTCTGGAGGTTCTGCGCCGCGCGTGGTTCGCTGGCGGCCATCTGCGCCGCCTGCTGGGCCAGTTGCTCGGCGAGTTCCTGGCGTTCGGCCTCGGAGCGTTGTTCGAGCTGGCGCGCCAGTTGCTCCAGTTGATCGGCGGCCTGGCCGACGTCGGGGCGCTGGCCCGATGGGCGCCCGGAGAGGGCCTCCAGGTTGCGGGCCATCTGCTCGAGCGCGGCGCGGCGGGCGTCGCTGTTCGGGTCAAGTTCCTGGCGCAGGCGCGCCTCGGCGGCCGAGAGGTCGGCCAGGGCCTCCTGGCGTTCGCCGGGGTTGCGGCGCAGTTGCTCCTGGAGGGCCTGAAGCTCCTTGAGCAGGCGTTCGCGATCCTCGGCGTTGAGTTGCTGATCCTCCCTGATCTGGCGTTCGAGCGTCGCCAACTGGTCGGCGGCTTCCGCCAGCGCCTCGCGCACGGCCTGCTGTTCGGCGAGGACCCGGTCCTGCGGATTGGGGATGACGAACAGCAGCAGGGCGGTGAGGATCAACGGGGCCACGGCCCACCACAGGCGCCGGCGATCGAAGCGCAGCGGCAGCATGGCCGGTGTAAGCTGGCCGGCGACGGCGCCCGCATCGGCCTGCTGGCGCTCGCTGAGGGGATCGCGGGCCTCGCGCTCGTGCAGTTCCAGGGCCGTGGAGAGCCGTTCGCGCAAATCGAGCTGCAGATCGACGCGCCGGGCCACGCGCAGAGGCGCGAGGGGTCGGAAGAGGGCATACCCAATGACCACAAGCAGCCAGAGCAGGAGCGGCGCCACGGCCCAGAGCCCCAGGTGGGCGATCGGCGTCAGGCGGCCGGCGAGGGCCGCCACGGTTGTTGCGGCGGCGGCGAGCCAGAGGGTGCGGCTGGCGAAGAGCAGGGTATCGCTGACGCGCAGCCGCCGGCCCAGGGGCCGCAACTGGCGCCGGACCAGATCGTAGGATGTAAGCGTCTGGGCCATTTCAGACCACTCAACCTTCCCTGCGCCAGACGTGCTTCTCCACAATCTGGCGGGTCAGACCGCCCTGTTCCCAGACCTCCACGACCCGCTGGCTGACGATCGTCACCACGTTGCCGGCGGGTGAGGCAGGTGTCACGACATCTGGTTGCGGTTTTTGAATGACGCTCAAGGTGTTGCCGGCAATGGCGGCGAGATCGCCGCGTTCGGCGCGGCGCCGGAGCCAGGCGATCCCGGCCTCGGCGGCAACGGCGGCGAGACCGAGGGCCACGGCTCTGGTTACCTGTTTCACCTGAGCCAGCGGGATACTCTGGCCGGCAATCACAATCGCGCCCTCGTCGCGACGGACAAGCTCGTTCCGATCCAGCGCGGCGCCGCAGGCGCCGCAGAAGCGGTTCTCGATCGGGTTGCCGTGCTGGCATGCGGGACAGATGCGCTCAACCATAACTGGCTCCTGGTCTCGATGAACAACGATAGCGCGTGCTGCAGGCAGTATAGCATTGCGCGATGGCGCGGCGCAAATGGGTTCAACAAGACTCTGTCCTCAGGGAAGTTCGGAGGGAAGGGGCTTCGCCCTTCCGCGCACCGGAACAGGAACCATTGCGGGGGCCGCAGGCGCCTGCCCCCCGACCGGCGGTTTCGCGCCACTCGCCGCGGACGAACACTCAGGGCCGTTCGGGCACGAAGCGGGCGAGTATCACCCCGAGTTCGTAGAGCAGATACATGGGGATTGCCAGGAGGGCCAGGTTGATGGGATCGCCGGTCGGGGTAATCAGCGCGGCGATGATGACCACGGCGACGATGGCGAAGCGCCGGTACTTGCGGAGCTGGTCGGCGGTGACCACGCCTATGAAGGCCAGCACGTAGATGATCACCGGCAGTTCAAAGACGATGCCGTTGATCAGCAGCAGTACGGTAATGGTGCTGAGAAAGTTCGCCAGGGAGGGTTGGGTCTGTATCAGTTCGGAGGAGGAAAAGCCGATCAGGAAGCGGATGGCGGTGGGTACGGTGATGAACCAGCCAAAGGCCAGCCCGGCCAGGAAGAAGAACATCACGAAGGGCAGGGCAGTGAAGAGTATACGCCGTTCTTTGTCGGTCAGACCGGGAACGATGAAGGCCAGCAACTGGTAGACGATCACCGGCATGCCGATGATCACCCCCACGGTGAGGGCCACGGTCATATAGCTGGTAAAGGCCTCGGCGGTGCCGACAGCCTGCACCGGGGCGTAGCGTTCGTTGATCGGCGCGAAGGTGGCGATAAGGATGTCAACCAGGCGCACCGGACCTTCGGGCAGCACCATAATCACGCCGACGACCAGACCGATGATCACGCCAATGGCGGCCCGCACCAGCCGCATGCGCAGCTCGATCAGGTGCTCAATGAGGGTCATGCTCTGGCCCTCGTCGGGTCCCGGCGCATTGGGGGCGGTATGGCGAAGTTCCTGAGCAGTCACCGCGACAGGGTCTCCTGGGAAGGTTCCCGATTCGGGGTCCAGTCCACACCGATAAGGCCGCGCTCGCGCAACTCGCCGACCAGGGCTCGCAGTTCGCTGCTGAGGGTCTGGACCTGGCGCAGCAGTTCCTCACGTTCGTCGGCGGAGAGGGTAGCGGGCGGCGCTTCGGATTGTGGGGCGGCCGGCGCCCCGTTGAGCGCGGGCGGGTCATCGTAGTCGGGCAGATCGTGCAGGCGAGAGCGGCGCTCGGCGAGGTAGCGCGCCCGTTCGTCCACCGGTTGCAGCACGCCGGTCGGCTCGGTGCCGGGGATACGATTGGGGCTTGCCGCAGCCGGCACCGCCTGGGCGGCGGGTTGGGGCGTCAGGGTTGGCGGGGGGGGCGGTTCGGCAACAAGCTTATCCGCGTCCGCCAGCGTGGCGGGGCCGTCGGGTGCGGCAGGCGGAGCAGCGGCCTCGCCATTTTCCGGCGTCGCCACGGAGGCGCTGGTCTCGCCAGGGTTCCCCGGTGTTGCCGGGGCGGCCTGCTGGGGCCGGAGATCGGCGTCGAGTTGCAGATTGAGCATGGGCCGCAGCTCGCTGCGGAGTTTCTCGACGTCCCGGGATACGTCAAGCTGGTTGCGGGCGCGGAGCAACTCGTCGCGGAGACTGGCGATCTCGCGTTCGAACTCGCTGCGCACGTCGTTGATCAGGCGCAATTCGGGCGACTGCTGCTGCCAGGCGAGGAAACGCGCAACCTGCTTGCCGATGAAGCGTCCCACCTCGGGCAGCCGTTCCGGCCCGAAGACCACCAGCGCCAGCGCGGCGATCAGCAAGAACTCAAAGATGTGGATGTTGAAAATCTCCATTGCGTTCCCGGCGGTTCAGCTATGCGCCCTTTTCATCTTACCATGTTCCGGCGCATCGTGGGCAGCCCTGCGGCTGCCGCAGGGCTGACGCAACTCCGTCTCTGGCGGGGGGATTGGGGGGATCGGGGCAGTTGCGCCGCCCGCTAGGGGAAAACCGGTTTTTCCCACGCCCCTGCCGGCTATCCCGTCAGACCTAGCCCTTAGGCTAGGAACGGCTTATCCCCAGGAAGAGCCACTTCGCGGCCGTAACCTGTTATCCTTTTAACGGTAGTAGGGTACTACCGCAGGTACACATTTCCGATTCTCGGCATAGAGAACGACGAAGCGCTCCCGGCCCCTGCGGTTCAACTGAGGCAAGGAACTACCGTGACCGTTTTGTATCCCACTTCGGTCTATGAATATCCCACCGCCCTGCTCGAGGCAGGCGAACATGAACGCCGGGACGCGCCCGTCGCAACGGGGGTGGCGCAGGCGTCTCCCGAGGCACAGGCTGCGGAGGGCGCCTCGCTTGCGCTCGACCCGGCCCTGCTGCCGGATTTTGATGATCTGGTCCAGCGGTACCAGCGCCAGGTATTGCTTACCGCGTACCGTATTCTAGGCAACTGGCAGGATGCCGAGGATCTGGCGCAGGAGGCATTGCTCAAGGCCTACCTCCGGCTGGGCGATCTGGTGAACCCGGCCTCGCTCGGCGCCTGGCTGCGCCGGCTGACGGTGAACGCCTGTCTCGATGCGCTGGCGCGGCAGCAGCGCCGGCCAACCACGGTTTCGCTTAGCGCCTCGGATGAGCACGAGGCGCCGGTGCCCGAGCGTCTGCTGGCAGTGGCTTCGGCTGAGGATGCGGCGGTGCGCGCCGAGGAGTGGCGCGATCTGCGGGCCACGTTGTTGAGTCTGGAGCCCGGGGCGCGTGACGCCCTCGTGTTGCGCGAGATCTACGGCTATTCCTATGCCGAGATCGCCGGTATGCTCGACCTGGGCCTGAGCGCCGTGAAGATGCGTGTGCACCGGGCCAGGCACGCCGTGCAACGGGCGATGAATGAATAGGGAAACCGAGTTTCCCCATACCCCTGCTGAATGATGGGAGGGCGCGGCCCCTGCCGTCGGGAAAGGCATTTACGCTTCTACCGCGAAGCGTGCCGGCACACGCAGTGCGGCGCGCAGCCGGCGGTGGTATTCGGCCCGCGAGATCTCGATCGCCCCGAACTGGCGCATATGGTCGCCGACGATGTACTGCGAGTCGAGCAGCACGAAGCCCCCGCGCTGCAGGCGTTCCACCAGGTGCACCAGTGCGACCTTGCTGGCGTCCCGCTCGCGATGAAACATGCTCTCGCCGGCGAAGAGTCCTCCCAGGGCCACCCCGTAGAGCCCGCCGACCAGTTGACCCTCGCGCCAGCATTCGACGCTATGGGCGTAGCCGAGCCGGTGCAGGGCCACATAGGCGCTGATCATCTCCTCTGAGATCCACGTCGTCTCGCGCCCCCGGCCGGGGGCGGCGCAGGCGCGCATCACTTCCTCAAAGGCGGTGTCGTAGCGTACCTCAAAGCGCCCGCTGCGAACGGTGCGCAACAGGCGCCGCGGGGCGTGAAATGCGTCGAGGGGGATGATCGCGCGGATGGTTGGCTCGTACCAGCCGATGCTGCCGTCGTCCTCGGCCATCGGAAAGATGCCCTGGGCGTAGGCTGCGATCAGGAGTTCAGGGGTAAGCATAGTGTAAGTGCGTCTGGCGGCCCACCTTCACAGTCCGATCTGCACAGCGAGACGCCCTGGCGTTGACGGCTGCCGGCTGCCGCGGCACGCATCAGGCGCCCAGTCGCCTGATCCCGCTGGTAATGATCTGCCCGGCCCAGACCAGCAGCAGCAGGGTGCTGACCAGGCCGGCCAGAACCACCCACGGCTGCCCATCGAGCAGCAGCGCGATCCACAGCGGCGCGCCAAGCAGGCCGTGCACCAGCAGGCTCAACAGCAGGGGCGCCGGCAGGATGACCAGGAGCATGCTCGGCCAGGTGCTGCGATGGTTCAGCAGCACGATGTAGAGCAGGCCGTAGGCGATCAGCGCCGACATGATCGCCGCCAGCAGCGGGGCGGAGAAGCCAGGCGGCATGCGAACCGCGCCGTAGGCCCAGATGTTCGCGCGTAATCCGAAGCTTTCAATCAGCAAGTAGTAGAGTAGCAGAGCCAGGTAGGTTATCACCCCGGTAATCACCGTTGGAAACCACCAGCGGGTCACGTAGAGATAGTACACGACCAGCGCCGGCAGGGGGTAGTACCAGCCCGCACCGATCAGGACCGGCAGCGGCACCGACTGGCCCAGCAGCGTCTGCACGACGGTCAGATTAAGGTCGTAGTTGATCCCATAGAGCACCCGCCACAGTGGCGAGACCAGGCTGCTGATGTGGCCCGCCGCCAGGGTAATGAGGTAGATGGGCGTGCCATCGCTCCAGGCCAGGTAGGCTGCCAGGCCGTAGCAGAGGATCAGCAGCAGCGTCGTGGCCAGTTCCATGGGCTGTTCCCGCACATTCTTACGAACCTGGCCGTGCTCGATGGTGAAGAGGCGATCATCTGCACAAGCAGCGGCGCGTCGCTTACAGGTCCATCCCATCGAGGCCGCTTTTCCAACGCGCGCGCAGCGTCGCGGCGTCGAGCGCGAGCACGGTGGCTCCGGCGGCGCGGATCAGCAAGGTGGGCGCCACCGTCACCGTGCCGAGGCGCGTGAGCGCCACGCCCTCCAGCGCCGCCTCAAAGGCGCCGGCGTCGTCCGGGCGCACTTCCACCAGGAAGCGGCTGGGGGTTTCGCTGAACAGGGCCGTGAGCGTATCGGCGGCCACGGCGTCCAGATGCAGATCCAGCCCCAGGTTGCCGGCGATCACCATCTCGGCGGCGGCGACGGCCAGTCCGCCCTCGCTCAGATCGTGACAGGCGCGCGCCAGGCCGGCGATTATCGCCCGGTGCAGGGCGGCGAAGGCGCTTCGGGCGGCGGCCAGGTCCACCCGGGGCAGGTCGGTGGCGCCGGCCAGGCTTTCGCCGGCAACGGCGGCCAGGTGGCTGCCGCGCAACTCGGGGCGAGTCGCGCCAACCAGGTAGAGCAGGTTTCCCGGCGCTTTGAGGTCCATCGTCACGCAGCGGGTCACGTCGGGCACATGGGCCAGGGCGGAGATCAGCAGCGTGGGCGGAATGGCGACGCGCCTGCCGTCGGCGTCGCGATACTCATTGTTCAGACTATCTTTGCCGGAGATGAAGGGCGTGCCAAAGGCGACGGCGGCATCGTAGCAACCGGCGGCGGCGCGCACCAGGCCGGCCATGCGGTCGGGCAAGCGCGGGTCGCCCCAGCAGAAGTTGTCGAGGATGGCGGCGCGCTCGGGGTCGCCGCCTACGGCCACAACGTTGCGTAGGGCCTCGTCCACCGCGGCAAGGGCCATCCAGTAGGGGTCCACGCGCCCGTAGCGAGGGTTGATGCCGCAGCCGAGGGCCAGTCCCGCCTGGGAGTGGGGCAGGGGCTGCAACACGGCGGCGTCGCCGGGGCCATCGAGGGCCACGCCGACGAAGGGCTTGATCACCGTGGCCCCGCGCACTTCGTGGTCGTAGGTGCGCACAATGCGCTCCTTCGAGGCGATGTTGGGATGCGCGAGCAGGCGCAGCAGCAACTCGGCGGGGGGGGGTGGGGCGTCTGCCGGCTGTGCGGGGGCCCGAGGTTCGGGTTGCCACAGCGCCTCCAGCACGCGCTGGGGGCGCCCGTGATGCAGGAACTCCATATCCAGATTGACGACAGGCGCACCCTGATTGGTCACACGCAGATGGCCATCGCTGGTAAACTCGCCGATGACGCTGGCCTCGACATCTTCGCTCGCGCAGAGGTCGAGAAACGCCTCCAGACTGGCCGGGGGCACGGCGAGCACCATGCGCTCCTGCGCTTCGGAGAGCCAGACCTCCCAGGGTTGCAGTCCGGCGTACTTGCGCGGCACGCGGGTGAGTTCCACGCTGGCCCCGCACTCGGCGCCCATCTCGCCCACGGCGGAGGAGAGGCCCCCGGCGCCGCAGTCGGTGATCGCCGAATAGAGGCGCGCGTCGCGGGCCTGGAGCAGTACATCGAGCAGTTTCTTCTCGGTGATCGGGTCGCCGATCTGCACGGCGCTGCCGACGGTCACCGCCGTCTGCTGGGTAAGTTCAATGCTGCTGAAGGTGGCCCCGTGGATGCCGTCGCGCCCGGTGCGCCCGCCGACAAGCACAATCGCGTCGCCAGGGGCGACGTTGCGCGGATGCAGGCCGCGAGGGGCGATGCCGACGGTGCCGCAGTACACCAGGGGATTGGCGGTGTAGCCAGGGTCGAAGAGCACCGCGCCGTTGACGGTGGGGATGCCGAGCTTGTTGCCATAATCGCGCACGCCGGCCACCACGCCGCTGGCGACCCGCGCGGGGTGCAGCACGCCGGGCGGCAGCGTGGTGAGCGGCGTGTCGGGCATCCCGAAGCACAGCACGTCGGTATTGGCGATCGGCTCGGCGCTGACGCCCAGCACGTCGCGGATCACCCCGCCGACGCCGGTGTTGGCCCCGCCGAACGGCTCCAGGGCGCTGGGATGGTTATGGGTTTCGACCTTGAACGAAACCTCGTGCTCCTCGTCGAAGGCGATGATCCCGGCATTATCCACGAACGCCGAGAGGACCCAGTCGTCGGTCAGCGGCGCCTGGTCGCTGGCGGTGTGCCCGTGGCGGCGGGCCAGCGCCTCGCGCGTCGCGGCCATGAGGAAGGTGCGGATCAGGCTGTCAATCTCGATCGGGCCGCGTTCCAGGCGGTGCAGCATCGGGTGCAGCGCCGCGTCGGGCAGATCGGCGGCGCCTGCGGCGCTGCGGTACAGCACGCGGGCCTTGAAGCTCTTATGCGAGCAATGCTCGCTCCATGTCTGGGCGAGGGTTTCGAGTTCGCCATCGGTGGGATCGCGCCCAAGGGCGGCGTAGTAGTCCCGAATGGCGCGCATCTCGTCGAGGTCGAGGGCCAGCACACCCTCCTGGCTGATGCGCAGCAGTGCGGCATCGTCGGCCTCGCGGAGGGGCACGCTGGCGATGACCGGGCGGCCCTCTTCGGGCACGGTCGCCAGCAGGGCATAGAAGGCCAGACGTTCATCGAGGCGCGTTCCGGGCGCATAGGTGAAGGTCGTTTGTACAAGGTCAATCGCCAGATCGGCGGCGCGGGCGGCGGGGTCGGTGTGCGGGGGGAGCAGGTAGCGCCGCAGCGCGCGCGCCAGGGTCAGGCCGGGGGCCTCCAGGCGGCGGGCGCCTTCGAGGATCATCTCGCCCTCGTTATCGGTAACGCCGGGGCGGTAGGCGATCTCCAGCACCCAGGCGGCGTCGGGCGGCGCTTCGGCGGCCAGCGACGGGCGATCGAGGCGCGTCCAGCGGGCCGTCTGCACCACCGGATCGTGCAGCAATGCCGCGGTGAGGTAGGCTACGGTCTCAGCGCCGAGCGCCGGGCCGGCGAGCAGGTAGAGCAGGTGGATAGTCTCGCCCCGGGGGGCTGGTTCGCGCGGCGCAACCGTAACCAGGAACTCAGGCATCGCGGTTTCCTTTGCTGGGTGATGGCGCCCGATTGTAGCTCATCAGCGCGGGGCGCGTCAAGGCGGCGGCCCGTCGGGCCGCCGGGCCGTCTCTTTGACGCGCGCCCCCATGCCTCGCTTCGCTATGCTATAATGCCCCCGGTCCCCGGGCCAGTTTGTGACGGTGAGGAGGCGACGCATGCAGCTCTATCTGGACACGGCGAACCTCGACGAGATCCGCGAGGCGGCCACGTGGGGCGTGTTGAGCGGAGTCACGACCAATCCGACCCTGATTGCCCGTGAGAAGGGCGCCGATTTCAAAGCGACCATTACCGAAATCGCCGAACTGGTTGACGGTCCCATCAGCGCCGAGACGATCTCACTCGATGCTGCCGGTATGGTCCAGGAAGGCATCGAGTATGCCGCCTGGCATCCCAACGTGATCATCAAGGTGCCCAGCACCACCGAAGGCTTGAAGGCGGTCACCCAACTGGCCCGCCGCGGCATCCGCTGCAATGTGACCCTGTGTTTCAACGCGGTGCAGGCCCTGATGGCCGCCCGGGCGGGCGCGTTTGTCATCAGCCCGTTCGTGGGCCGGGTGGATGACACGGGCGTGGACGGCATGCAGCTTATCCGCGAGATCAGCCAGATCTACCGCCAGGACCCGGAGATCAAGACGAAGATCCTCTCGGCCTCGATTCGCCACCCGCGCCACATCGTCGAGTCGGCCCTCGCCGGGGCCGATATCGCCACCTGTCCCTTCAAGGTGCTGCAGCAGGCAATGCGGCATCCTCTCACCGACCGGGGGGTCGAGCAGTTCCTTGCCGACTGGCGTTCGCGGACGTGAGGACCGCGTGGAGAGAGGGTGGGGAAACCTGGTTTCCCCACGCCCCTGCCTGGCCGGAGATAGACAGAAGCGCAACCCGGAGGGTTGCGCCCAGGGTCCGGAAGGGTGCGGCCCTTCTGGACAGCATGCGTTTCAGTGCGTGTGTGACGCGCACCCTTCGAAGGCGAAGCCATGGAGAGTAGACGACCACTGATGCTCGGTCTGGTGGGCGATAGCGCCTCGGGCAAGACGACGCTGGTGCGGGGGGTGGTGCGCATCCTGGGCCACAACGGCGTAACCCCGATCGCTCTTGACGACTACCAGCGCTACTCGCGCGAGGAGCGCAACGCGCGCAACCTGACCGGCGCCGATCCGCAGGCCAACGACCTGGAGTTGATGGTCGAGCATCTGCGGGTGCTGCGGGCCGGCGGTCAGATCAGCAAGCCCGTCTACGATCATCGCACCGGCCTGCTGCGCGATCCCGAACTGGTCGCCGCCACCGGTCTGGTCATCGCCTATGGGATGCTGACCCTGACGGCGCCGGACGCCACCGATCTCTTCGACCTGACGATCTACCTCGATCCCGAGGAATCGCTGCGGCGCGCCTGGCGTCTGGAGCGCGACGTGCGTGAGCGGGGGTACAGCCCCGCCGAGGTGGTGGCCCGCGAGCCGGCCCGCGAGCGTGACGCGGCCCGCTTCATTCACCGCCAGCGCCCCCTGGCCTCAACCGTGTTGCGTGTGCGTCCCGCGGCGGCGGGCCCGGCGGGCGCGCTTGATACGGAACTCATCATCCGTCACGGTGTGGAAGCGCACCCGCTCGACCCCATTTGCGCCGATCTGGCCGCCGCCACCTACCCGGCCCTGCGTATCGAGCGTGACGTTGTCGATGAAGATGGCCGGGAGGGCGACCGGATCACGATTGAGTCCAGCCTTACGCCCGCCACGGCCGCGAGGGTGGCCGATCTGCTCTGGAGCTACCTGCCCGGCACGGCTCGCGTGCCGCTGGAGCAGATCGGCCAGACCCGCGCCGGCTCAACCGCCCACCATGATCCTGCCCTGGCCCTGGTGCAACTCTTCATCGTGGGCGGGCTCGTGCGCACGCGGGGGCTGTAGTTGGATTTTGGATTTTGGATTGTTGTATAGGGTGTCTGAATGAGACCCGGCGGTGGGAAGGGGCAGGCTGGGATGGGGGCGGTTCCCAACAACCGGCGCGCACCTCGGCTGGGGCAAGATCCCGAGGGTTGCGCCCCAGCCGTCCCAACCCATACGCAGGCTTCCCTTACAGTCCTGCGGCCCGGCGCAATGCCTCGACCTTGTCGGTGCGCTCCCAGGGGAGGTCAATGTCGGTGCGCCCGAAGTGCCCCCCGGCCGCCGTCTGGCGGTAGATGGGCCGGCGCAGGTCCAGGTCACGGATAATCGCTCCGGGGCGCAGGTCGAAGACCTCATTCACCGCCTTGAGAATGACCTCATCGGCGACCTTGCCGGTGGCGAAGGTCTCGACGCTCAGCGAGAGGGGGCGGGCCACGCCGATGGCGTAGCTCACCTGCAGTTCGACGCGATCGGCCAGGCCCGCGGCGACGATATTCTTGGCGACCCAGCGGCAGGCGTAGGCGGCGCTGCGGTCCACCTTGCTCGGATCCTTGCCGCTGAAGGCCCCGCCGCCATGACGAGCGACGCCGCCGTAGGTGTCCACCACGATCTTGCGCCCGGTGAGGCCCGTATCGCCCATCGGCCCGCCGACGACGAACCGGCCGGTGGGGTTGACGAAAATCTTTGTCTGGCCATCGAACCACTCCGGCGGCACCTCGGCCCTGATCACCTGCTCGATCACATCGGCGCGGATCTGTTCCTGGGAGATCTCGGGGGCGTGCTGCGTGCTGATCAGAACCGTGTCAACCCGAACCGGCTTGCCGTAGCTGTACTCGACCGTGACCTGGCTCTTGGCGTCAGGGCGCAGGTAGGGCAGGGCGCCGGTGCGCCGCACCTTCTCGAGGCGGCGGATCAGCCGGTGCGCCAGAGCGATCGAGGCCGGCATCAACTCGGGGGTTTCGTTGCAGGCAAAGCCGAACATCATCCCCTGGTCGCCCGCGCCAACCGCCTCCACTTCGGCCTCGGTCATCTCACCGGTCCTGGCCTCCAGGGCCTTGTTCACCCCCATTGCTATATCCGGCGACTGGCCGTGAATGGCGACCAGCACGCCGCAGGTGTCGGCGTCGAAGCCATACTCGGCGCTGGTGTAGCCGATCTCTTTCACCGTGCGGCGCACAATCTCCTCGATCGGAATGTAGCCCTTCTCGTAGGTGATCTCGCCGAGCACCACGATCAGGCCGGTGGTAGTGGCGGTCTCGCAGGCCACGCGGGCGCGCGGATCGTGGGTCAGAAACGCATCGAGGATGGCGTCGCTGATCTGGTCGCACATCTTGTCGGGGTGCCCGCTGCTCACACTTTCACTGGTGAAGTAGAAGCGGGGCGAGGTCATGAAGGTGTTGGCCATGGTCCTCTTCCTTCGTTGCTTGTGTCTGGCTACGTTCTTGCCGTGCCTGCCGTAGAAAAGGAGAGTGCGGCCCTCATCAGGTTCCTTCCTGCCAGCTCCGCAGGTAGGCCTCCTGTTCGGGGGTCAGTACATCAATGGCCACGCCCATCGCGTGGAGCTTGAGGGCGGCAATCTCGCGATCCAGGTCTTTCGGCAGGGCGTGGACCCCCACGGGAAGCCGGCCCTGGTTCTTGAGCAGGTACTCGCTGGCGAGGGCCTGATTGGCGAAACTCATATCCATCACGGCGCTGGGGTGACCCTCGGCGCTGGCCAGGTTGATCAGCCGTCCTTCGCCAAGGAGGTTGATGGTCCGGCCATCCCGCAGCACGTACTGGTCAACGAAGGCGCGGGGCTGGCGCTTTTCCACGCTGAGGGCCTCGAGGGCCGGGATGTTGATCTCGACATTGAAATGCCCGCTGTTGGCGATCACCGCACCGTTCTTCAGCACGGCGAAGGTGTTGGAGTCGATCACGTGCTTGTTGCCGGTCGCGGTCACGATGAAATCGGCCATAGGCGCGGCCTGCTCCATGGGCATCACGCGGAAGCCGTCCATCACCGCTTCGAGGGCCTTGACCGGATCGATCTCGGTGACGATCACATTGGCGCCCAGCCCCCGGGCGCGCTCGGCGATCCCGCGGGAGCACCAGCCGTAGCCGGCGACGACGAACGTCTTGCCGGCCAGCAGGATGTTGGTTGCGCGAATGAGGCCGTCGAGGGTGCTCTGGCCGGTGCCGTAGCGGTTGTCGAACAGGTGCTTGGTGTCGCTATCGTTGACGGCGATCACCGGGAAGGGCAAAACCCCTTCGGCGGCCATGGCCTTGAGACGGATCACGCCGGTGGTCGTCTCTTCGGTGCTGCCGATCATGGAGCGGATCAGGTCCTTGCGTTCCTGCAAGACGCCGGTGACCAGGTCGGCGCCATCGTCCATGGTGATCTGCGGATTATGGTCGAGGGCGGCCTTGATATGCTGGTAGTACACCTCGTTGCTCTCGCCCTTGATCGCGTAGACGGGGATCTCCTCGTAGGCGACGAGGGCGGCGGCCACGTCGTCCTGGGTGCTGAGGGGGTTAGAGGCGCACAGCACCACATCGGCGCCCCCGGCGGCCAGAGCGCGCATGAGGTTGCCGGTCTCGCTGGTTACGTGGAGGCAGGCGCTCACGCGAACGCCGGCGAGGGGGCGTTCGCGCTCGAAACGCTCCTTGATCAGGCGCAGCACGGGCATCTCCTGCTCGGCCCAATCCATGCGCTTACGGCCCTGCTCGGCCAGGTTCAGGTCCTTGATGTCGTACGACTTGGTCATTGGGAGTCGCTCCTTAGCTAATGTGAACCGGGGAAACCGGGTTTCCCCGCGCCCCTGCCGGGTGGATGAAGGGGTGTCGCCCTCGCCGAAAGGAATAGTGGGGCAACCAGGTTTCCCCGCGCCCGTGCGGGTTGGATGAACGGGCGTCGCCTTCCCTGAAGGATGTGGTGGGGAACCCGGGTTTCCCCGCGCCCGTGCCGGTTGGATGAACGGGCGTCGCCTTCCCTGAAGGATGTGGTGGGGAACCCGGGTTTCCCCGCGCCCGTGCCCATTTACGCCACGCTGGCACTGCTGAGGGCCTCGGCGGGCAGGTCATGGCCGAAGGCCCGGCGGTAGCGTTCGGCGAATTCGGCCCGGCCGTAGGCATGCTCCTGACATCCGCGCTGCTCGATGGCATAGGCGGCGGCCAGGGCGGCGATGCGCCCGGTCACGTCGAGGGGCAGGTCGCGGGCGATGCCAAAGGCCAGGCCGGCCAGATAGGCGTCCCCGGCGCCGGTGGGGTCCTTCACCTCGGTGACGGGGGCGATGGGAATGCGGGCGGCCAGGCGCCCCTCGGTATAGATCAGCGAGCCCTGTTCACCGCGGGTGACCACGGTGAGGGGGGTGGCGGCGATCAGTTCCTCTTCGCTGATGTCGAGTTTCCGGGCCATCATCCCGAACTCGTAGTCGTTCCCCACCAGCACCCGCGCGCCCCGAAGACCGACTTCGAGGTGGTTGGCGGTCAACCGTGGCGTCTGCTTGCCCGGGTCGAAGATGTAGGGTACGCCGAGTTGCTGGCACTCGACACTGAAGCGCTCGATCGCCTCGGGGCTGGTGGGCGAGATCAGCACCAGATCATCGCCGACCAGGCCGCGGTCGCTCAGGGAGCGGTGATGGTCGTGGCCCATCGCGCCGGCGTAGAAAGCGACGATCTGGTTGTTGGCCCGGTCGGTGTTGATGAAGCATGAGGAGGTAAACTCATGTTCGATGACGGTGATCCCGCTGATATCAACCCCCTGCTGCTCCAACCAGCGCCCGTACTCCCCGAAGTCGTGGCCCACCGTGCCCACGATCAAGGGGCGTTCGCCGAGCAGGGCCAGGTTATAGGCGATGTTTCCGGCCACGCCTCCGCGCATTTTGCGCATCGAGTCGACCAGGAAGCTGACGGAGAGCATGTGGGCCTTCTCCATCAGCATATGATCCCGGAAAAAGCCCGGGAAGTCCATAATGTAATCGAAGGCCAGCGACCCGGTCACAACGATCCGCACGGTTAGGTCTCCTCTTTTTGGGTTCTGCTCATAGTAGCCTGTAAAGGGAGTTTCCTGGCATTTCTGCCCCCCTCCCAGCCTCCCCCCAACGGAGGGAGGGAAGGAAAGGTTCCTGAGAGGGCGAAATCCTCCCGGACCCTCCGGTTCAAGTGGGGAAACCGGGGTTCCCCATGTTCCTACGACGGGTGCGCCGGTTCGGCGCCGGACCGAGGCGGCTGATCAAGGCCAAACTGGGCCCGCGCCGCGGCGGCGATCTCCGCGCAGAGCGCGGCGGCGCGCGCCGCCTGGTCGGCGGGCAGATGGCCGAGGGCTCTACAGGTGCTGATCAGGGAGCGGCTGGCGATGGCTTGCGCGGGCATACCGCTTGCCGCCGCCACCTGCTCGATGGCGCCAATGAGGCGTCGCGCCAGAGGTCCCTGCCACTGTTCGACCGGCTCGGGTATTTCCCCCGGCACGACACCCCATCCCAGGGCCCCGCCACGCTCAAGAAACTGACCGATCGCGTCCGCGGCCTGCACGAGTTCGGCTTCGCGCCTGACGGCGTCGAAGATAATCAGGTCGGTGGGAAGTTCGAGCAGTTCGGCCCAGCGCATGCTTCCCGCGACACACAGACCGCGCCAGCCAGGGATTTCGGCCAGGGTGCGCGCCAGCAGATCGGCGCCTTCGTCCCAGTCGAGGGGGCAGAAGGGCGAGGCGAGAGCCTCGAGGAACGTCTCGTCGAGGCACAGCAGCGGCGCCGCCCCGGCCATGGCGATCTGCTCGTGGAGCCAGCGCGCCCGCAGGGCCAGGTGCTGGCCCAGGGCCTCGCGCAGGGCCGGATCGTAGGCCAGGGGGCGCTCGTGCTCGTCCACACTCAGCAGGGCCAGACTGACCGGCCCGGTCAGTTCGACCTTGATGATGCGCGGCCGGGCGGGTTCGACGGAGCGCACCTGATCGAGAATCGCGGTATGGTACTCCCCCGGAGGGTTGCCCGCGGAGCGTTCGCCGCGCAGGTAAGCAAGGGCGAGCCGGTCGAGACCCGCCTCCGCGCCCTGGCGCTGCACGATGGCTTGCTGGGGTTCGCCGACGAAGGTCAGGCCGGGAAAGCCGGCCAGGGAGAGGGCGAAGGGATTGGCGTATGTTCCACGCTGGCTCAGCACGGCAATGGTGGTCGTGGCGTCGGGGGCGGAGGGCCTGGCGGAGGGCAGGCCCGCCCGTGGCGCCGGGAGGCAGGCGGGAACGAACGATTGCGCCATAGCTGCTCGATTGGCCGCGAGGACCGCGGGACGAAAAGTTTGCTCGGCCGCAGGCACCCGGCTACCGCCTCTCCATAACCACGCGGCGCAGACCGTCGCCGAACGGCGGATGGATGACGCCCCGTTCGGTGATGATGGCCGTGATCAACTCGTTGGGCGTCACGTCGAAGGCGGGGTTGGCCGCGCGGACGTTGGCCGGCGCGACCATCTGGCCGCCGCAGTGCGTGACCTCTGTCTCGGGACGTTCCTCGATCGGGATCTGATCGCCGTGGTCGAGTGAAAGATCGATCGTTGACGATGGCGCGGCGACGAAGAAGGGCAGGCCGTGGGCGCGGGCGAGCACGGCGAGGCTGTAGGTGCCGATCTTGTTGGCCGTGTCGCCATTGGCCACGATGCGGTCGGCGCCGACGATCACGCAGTCAACGCGCCCGCAGCGCATCATGTAGCCGGCCATATTGTCGGTGATCAGGGTCAGGGGGATGCCCGCCTGCTGCAACTCCCAGGCGGTGAGGCGGGCGCCCTGGAGGAAGGGGCGCGTTTCGTCCACAAAGACGTGGATCGGGCGGCCCTGGGCGAAGGCGGTGCGGATGGGCGCCAGGGCCGTGCCGTAGCCGGCGGTGGCCAGGCCTCCCGCGTTGCAGTGGGTGAGCACGTGGCCCCGCGGGGGGATCAGGGGCGCCCCGTGGTCGCCGATGGCGTGGCACATGGCCAGGTCCTCGGCCAGAATGGCGTGGGCCTCGTCAAGCGCTGCGGCGCGCACCGCCGCCGGCCCCTCGGGGGCGCTGGCCCGCGCCCGGACAAGCACGCGGCCCGTGGCCCAGGCCAGGTTGACCGCGGTCGGCCGTTGCGCGTCGAGGGTGGCCTTTGCCGCCTCGAGTTCGCCGATGAGGTCGTTCGACGTCGTTGCCGCGCTGCGCCGGGCCGCCAGGGCCATGCCATAGGCGGCGGTGCAGCCGATCGCCGGCGCGCCGCGCACCACCATCGCCTTGATCGCCCAGGCCACCGTCGCCAGATCCTCGCAGCGCACCGTCTCCTGGACATGGGGGAGGAGGCGCTGATCGATCAGACACACGGCCCCCGGCTCCCACCAGACTGTTTGCAGTTCTTCGGCCATAGTGCAAGAAAAGCCTCTCGCACGGCGAGAGGCTGCATTCGTTCCTCTCATCTCCCGGCGAATGCGCGTGCCCCGCCGCTGGAATTGGCACCGTTCCGCGTTACGGACGGCGGTCTCACCGTGCCGCTGCGGAGGTTGCCGGGCTTCATCGGGCCAGTCCCTCAGCCCCTCTGGATGAGCGCTATGGAGTTCGGTGGGCCGGTTGAACCCTTCCGAACGATGCGCGATTATAACATGCCCTCCTGTCTGTGACAATACCAGAGGAACATGTACGTGTTCACACCTGGGGGAAAGGAATCTTAGGAGGCAGCCGCTTGACTGAGCAGCCGGAGGCATGTGTCGAAGGGGTTGAGCCTGC
>DAOUDA010000211.1:0-29031 GCA_034431835.1 Chloroflexaceae bacterium
ATAACTCCGGTAGGAAGGTGGGGAAACCGGGTTTCCCCACGCCCCTCCCTGAAAAGGAATCGGACAACCAGGTTATCCGGATAGGCTCTAAGTGTGAACACGTACCTCACGCCCCTTTTTTGCGACCACTGCAAGGCCGTGCTATTATACGCCGATAGCGCCCAATTCACTGCCAAGGAGACCCGTATGGCGCGGACGCCGATCAGCCGCCGGGCGGCCCTGCGAGCGGAATTGCTTGGCCTGCTCACCGCGTTCGAGACCGACGATCTCGAAGCGCAGATCAACGAGTTGCTGGCCGACGTTTTGCTCGATGAGGCGCCGATCGCCGCAGTTCAACCCCTGCCAATCGAAGAGGAACATGAGGACCGGCGCGTGGTGATCACCGGCATGGGCGTGGTCTCCCCCCTTGGCGTTGGCATCGAACCGTTCTGGGAGGGTCTGGTGACCGGGCGCAGCGGGATCGGGCGGATTACCCATTTTGATCCGAGCGCCTACCCATGCCAGATCGCCGGCGAGGTGCCGAACTTTCATCCGCAGCAGTTTATGGAGGCGCGCGAGGCGCGGCGAATGTCCCGCGCCAGTCAGATGGCGGTGGCCGCGGCGCGGATGGCGGTCGAGGCGGCCGGGCTGCGGATCGACGCCAGCACATGCGAGGAGATCGGCGCGCTCATCGGTTGCGGCACCACCTCGCTGCCCGACGCGGAGCAGGCCGCGCTTACGCTGGCGCGGCAGGGCGGGATGAAGATCAGCCCGTTCTTTATCCCCGCGGCCTTGCCGCATATGCCGGCTAGCCAGGTGGCGATTCAGTTGGAACTGCGGGGCTATACGTCGGCAATCAGCACGGCCTGCGCGGCGGGAACCCAGGCCATCGGCGAAGCGGCGGAGATCATCAAGCGCGGCGACGCCGAGGTGATGCTGGCCGGCGGCGCCGAGGCGCCGATCACTGAACTGGGCCTGGGCGCCTTCTGCGTGATGCGTGCGCTAAGTACCGCCCACAACGCCGCGCCGGCGCGGGCCTCGCGCCCCTTCGACCTCCGCCGCGACGGCTTCGTGCCCGGCGAGGGGGCGGCGGTGCTGGTCCTCGAACGCCTTTCGAGCGCCCGGCGTCGCGGCGCGCCCCTGCTGGCCGAAGTCGCTGGCTACGGCGCCACCGCCGATGCCTACCACATCACCGCGCCCGACCCTGAGGGCCTGGGCGCCGCGCGGGCGATGCGCCTGGCGCTCCACCACGCCCGCATCGATCCCCAGCAGGTGGACTATATCAACGCCCACGCCACTGCCACCCCGGCCGGCGACCTGGCCGAAACCCGCGCCATCAAGCTCGTCTTCGGCGAGTATGCCTACAGCGTGCCGATCAGTTCCAACAAGTCCATGATCGGGCACCTCACCGGCGCCGCCGGGGCGGTCGAAGCCGCCGCAACCGTGCTGACCATGCGCCACGGCCGTATTCCGCCGACGATCAACCTCGATGAGCCGGATCCGGAGTGCGACCTGGATTACGTGCCCAATGCCAGCCGCGCCGCCGAGGTGCAGATCGCCCTTTCGAACTCGTTTGGATTTGGCGGCGTGAACGCGGTGCTGGTGCTGCGGAAGGTGTAGCAAGATGACCTGGGGCATCATCGGGCACGAGTGGGCCGTCGAGCAACTGCGGGTGAGCATCCGCTCCGGCGCCGACGCCCATGCCTATCTCTTCAGTGGCCCGCCTGGCCTGGGCAAGCGCCTGCTGGCGCTGCGCACGGCGCAGGCCCTCAATTGCGAGCAGGGGACGGGCGATCCGTGCCTGGCCTGCCGCGCGTGCCGGCGCATCGAACGCGGTAATCACCCTGATGTTCGCGTCGCGAACATGGAGAGCCAGGCGGCCGCCGGCAAAGCTGAAGAGGCTGCGCGCCAGAAAGAACTGAAGATCGCCACCATCCGCGAATGGCAACGCGATATCACCCTGCGACCGTATGAGGCGCAGCGCCGTGTGTTGATCCTCCACGATGCCGAGCGGCTCAGCGAAGAGGCCGCCAACGCCATGCTCAAGACGCTCGAAGAGCCGCCGCCCTACGCCACGCTGATCCTGGTAGCCGATAGCAACGATCTACTGCCCACCATCGTGTCCCGCTGCCGGGTTCTGCGCCTGCGCCCCCTCCCTCGGCGCCAGGTGGTCGCCGCGCTGGCAAGCCGGGGCGCCGATCCCGAAACCGCGGCGCTGCTGGCCGCCTGGAGCGGCGGGCGCATCGGCCAGGCGCTACGGTTGCTGGAAACGCCCGAGGCCATCGCCCGGCGCGATGAGCACCTCGCTGCCCTGCTCGCCATCCACGAACAGGGGCGCGGCGAGGGGATGCGCTGGGCCGAGCAACGAGCCAGAGAGTACCGCGGTGGCGAACAGGAGAGCGTCTTCGCCTGGCTGGAGCTCTGGCAAAGCTGGTGGCGAGACGCGCTGCTCGTCGCCGCGGGCAGCCCCGAAGGGGTCGTGAACATTGACCGCCAGGCCGACCTGGAGCGGATCGCGCAGCGGCATTCCCTCCCCCGCATTTACGCCTTCGTTACCCATCTCGGCCAGGCGGCCCAACAACTCCGCGAGAATGCCAATCCCAACCTGGTGCTGGAGAACCTGGCCCTGCACGCCCCGGGGGGGTGATACCGGGATCGGTTAGAGTTCACGCCTGCTCGGAGCAATACGGCCCGCGCCCCCACGAGACCGGTTATGTGGAGGTGTGGAGGTGTGGAGGTGTAGAGGTGTGAATCCGGGGAGGTGGTGCGCAACGAAATGGCGACCGTACTTCTGCGCCTCCACACCTCTACGCCTCTGCATAAGCGAGAGAGGGATCAACATTGAATCAGGGCTTGAAGCCTGTGTTACACTGCTCACGGGAACAGGATTGATGAAGGGTAGAGAAGACCGTGAGTCAATTCGACTACATCATCACTGGCGGGGGGGCGGCTGGCCTGAGCCTCGCGTACCATCTCGATCAGGCGGGGTTGCACGATCGGCAGGTTCTGATCATTGAACGGGACGCCAAACAGCGCAATGATCGCACCTGGTGCTTCTGGGAGGTCGGAGCGGGACCCTTCGAAGCCCTGGTGGCGCGGAGCTGGAAGCAAATCTGGTTCCACGGCGAGCGTTACTCGGAACGGATCGCCATCGAACCCTACCATTACAAGATGATCCAGGGTGGTGACTTCTACCGCTTTATGCACGACTGGATCGCTAGCCGCCCGAACATCACCCGCCTGCAGGGCCGGGTCGAGCGCATCGCCGAGGCCCCGGACGGCGTCGCGGTCTGGGTGGATGGCCAGGAGATTCGCGGGAACTGGGCCTTCAACAGCATCTACCGCCCGGCGCCCCGCCCACCCGGCCACACCTACTGGCTGCAACACTTCAAAGGCTGGGTAATTACCACCTCACAGCCGGTCTTTGACCCCGGCGCAGCAACCTTCATGGACTTCCGGGTGGAACAGCAGAATGACGTGCGGTTTGTCTACGTTCTGCCCTACGACGAGCGCACGGCCCTGGTGGAGTACACCCTCTTCTCGCCCGAATTGGAGCCACAGGAGGTTTACGATACGGGCCTCAAGCGCTACATCAGCCAGCAACTGGGGGTTGAGAGTTACGCCATCCAGCACGTTGAGTACGGCGTTATTCCGATGACCGACATCCCCTTCCAGCGCCGGCCCAGCCCGCATGTCATGAACATCGGCACTGCCGGCGGCATGACCAAGGCCTCCACCGGTTATACGTTCCAGCGTATCCAGCGGCAGTCGGCGCGGATCGCCGCCAGCCTGCGCCATACCGGCCAGCCGTTCTACCCCGAGGCGCCCCTCAGCCGGCACGCCTGGATGGACAGCGTGCTGCTGCATGTGCTCGACGAGGGCCTGGAGCAGGGGCGCACTTTCTTCGAGCAGCTCTTCAGCCGCAACGCGCCGCAGCGCGTGCTGCGCTTTCTGGACGAAGAGACCACCCTGCTCGAAGAGTTCGCCCTGATGGCGACGGTGAACGTGTTTGCCTTCCTCTGCGCCTCGTGGAACGTGACGCGCCGCCGCGCCGAGGGTATGCTGGCAAATATGCTGGCCGCTTCGCGCACGTAGGGCCCTGGGCCCGGGCCGCGAGCCGTGCTCACACTCCAGCAGGGGTATGGGGAAACCGGGTTTCCCCATACCCCTGCCCACAGGGAGGGTCCGGGAGGGTTGAGCCCTCCCGGATTTCGTGTCGATCTCAGCACTCGGTATACCCGCACGTGTAACACTTCCGGCAGCCCTCCTCGTAGAGCAGCGTGGCGTTCTGGCAGTCGGGGCAGATCTCACCGGTGACGACCACCTCGGTGCGGGTGGCCAGCTCCCCATACGAGGCAACCTCCGGCCCGTGGTGGCCATTGGTTACCCCTCCGGCGCCGCCTACCCCCGGCTTGAGCGGTTTGGGGGCGTGAGGCTGCTCGTTGTGCACGTAGTGGTCCTGCAAGAGCTTGCCGATAGCATCGGGCACCGAGCGCACCCGGTCGGGGCCGAAGCCCGCCGAGCGCGCCCCGCCGATGCCGCGCAGTTGCTCGGCCAGCAGCTTCACCGGCACCCCGCAGCGCAGCGACAGCGAGAGCAGGCGCCCGATCGCCTCGGTGAAGGCCATCACATCGCTCCCGGCGCGCCCGATGATCGCGAAGACCTCGAAGGGCTGGCCGTCAAGTTCGGTGACGAAGAGCCGCAGCTTGCCCAGGGGCGTCACCACCGGATACGAGTGGCTGGGCAAACCCTCGGCGGGCACCTTTCGCGGCTCCAGCGCCAGCGGCGCCGGGGGCGCGGCGGGCGCTTCGGCGGGCCGCGGCGCTGGAGCGGCGGGCGCGGGGGCCGTCGCGGCGGGTTGCTGTGCCGGAGTCGCGGTGGAGCCGGTCGAGAGCACCTGGTTGGCCCGCGACCCGTCACGGTACACCGTGATGCCCTTGCAGCCCAGGCTGTAGGCCAGTTCATACGCCTCGCGCACCTGATCGGGCGTGGCGTCGTGGGGGAAGTTGATGGTGTTGTGGGAGATGATCCCGTTGACTACGTACTCGTGGGCCTGCTCTACCTCGATGTCGTACAGATCGACCAGACCGGCATCCTCGATGGCCGTCACGCTGTAGGCGAGCATGTCGGTCGGCCAGCCCATGCGCTCGGCCACGCTTCGGGCGCACCAGGCATGCCCGCGTTCGCGCATCGCCTGCACGGCGGCAACGTCGGGGTGATCGGCGGTGATCGGCGCATTGGCCCGATCGCCGACAAACACCAGGTACTCCCGATCCGCCGGCCGTAGGGCGTTCTTGTGGTCCTCCACACAGCGGATCAACCCCTGCAGTTCGTTCGAGACGCCAACGACGTGCCGCATCCCCCGCCCTGGAACCGGCTGGCGTTCCTGGTGTACCAGCGGCAGGCCAAAGCTGCGGCACAGTTCGGCCACTTCGTAGGCCAGATCCTCGCAGTCCCCGGCGTAGATGTAGAGCATGCCCGTGCGCGGCGCCAGGTGGCCATCGAGCGACAGGCCCGCCAGAAACGCCAGCTTCTCCCCGGCGCTGCCAACCAGGATCTGGTCGGGGACGCGCCGGTTGCCGGCGCCAGCGCCGATTAGCGCCGCGACGCCGCGCGCAAGCTCGCATGAGGTCAGGTAACGCACCCGCGCCCCCGCGCGCCGGTCCTCAAGCGCCCGGGGCGCCTCTCCGAAGAGACGCTCGACCACTTCGCCGAAGGTCCGCTCGACCACCTCGTCGGCGCAGGCGAGACCAACGAAACCTGTCGTCTCGACGATGTGGCCGCTTGCGGCCAGCATGCCCAGGAAGAGGGCGACATCGGGATCCATGCGCTCGGGAAGCCGGACGGTGCGACTGGCGGTGGCGGCGCGTGCAACCGGCCCTTCGATGGGCGCGCCGCCGGGACCGTGCGAGGCCACCAGGCGCCCGAGCACCACATCGCCGATCTTCAGTTCCGACATCAGTCGCCAGCCGTCGGGGGTGAGGACGCGGTGAGATCCGGTCGCCCCCGTGAGCGATGAGCCGTTGTCAAGGGTGATTTTGACCGCGGGCTTGTAGCCGGCGTGGTAATGCTGGGTGATCCGATGGCCCTGGGCCGTGCGGGTGGCGCCGTCGAGGGCCGTGAAGGTGTCGGCCTCAACCGTCTCGGCGAACGCCTCGACGCGGATCAACCCCCGCGAGGTGGGGATCAGCGTCCCCGCGGCGATGCACTTGGAGATCGCGCTGTCGGTGTGATCCTGGAAGGCCGCCTGCATGCGCACGTGCCACTCGGGGCTGATGTCGTGGGCCGTGACCCAGACCCGCTGCGCCTCGGCGGGCACCTCGGGGTGATGGATATGGCCGGTATCGGCGATGCGCTCCATCAGCGCCTCGCTGTACCAGCCCTCGCGTCGCGCCTGGGCCACGAAGTCCTGGTTAATGTCGAGCATGCGCGTTTCGGCCTGGTAGCGCCAGAAGGCGATGGCGAAGAGCGGTTCGATGCCCGATGAACAACCGGCGATCATGCTGATCGTTCCGGTGGGAGCGACGGTGGTGATGTTACAGTTGCGCAGGCGCCGCTCAGGGCGAACGCGGGCCCCATCGGGGCGCCGGGCGCAGGTGGCGTCGGGACCCCAGATCGAACGCTCCCACTCTGGGAAGACCCCCCGCTCAGCGGCCAGTTGCTCGGAGGCGATCCGGGCCTGTTCGTCAACAAAGCCCATCACGTCGCGACCCAGTTCGATGGCCTCGGACGAATTGTAGGGCACGCCGAGACGGACGAGCATGTCGGCCCAGCCCATCACCCCCAGGCCGATGCGGCGAATGCGCTGGCTCACCTCGGTGATCTGCGGCAGCGGGTAGTTGTTCGCGTCCACCACATTATCGAGGAAGCGGGTGCTCTGGTGTACCACCACGCGCAGCGCCTCCCAGTCAATCGTGCGTTGAGCGGTTACAAACTTGCCCAGATTGATCGACCCGAGGTTGCAGACATCGTAGGCGAGCAGCGGCTGCTCGCCGCAGGGGTTTGTCGCCTCGTACATGCCCATATGCGGCACAGGGTTGTACTCGTTGGCCCGATCGATGAAGAACAACCCGGGCTCACCGGTGGCATGGGCGCACTGCACTATCAGATCGAAGACCATCCGCGCGCGCACCCGGGTTGGCTGGCCCGGCGAGACCAGCAGTTCGCCGGTGAGGGGGTGTTTCAGGCCCTCGCGGGAAGCGAGATGCACCTGGCCGGTGCGCGGGTTGATCAGATCGTACTCGGCATCGTTCTGTACCGCGTCCATGAAAGCGTCGGTTATCGCGACACTGATATTAAAATTCGTGATCTTGGTGATATCGAGTTTACACGTGATAAAACTCAGAATATCCGGATGATCACAGCGCAGGATGCCCATATTGGCGCCACGCCGGCTTGTTACTCCGCCATCGCGGGGCCAGGTCATTTCTGCCTGGCTCTCGCCCTTTCGGTGCGAGGTCGGACTCTCTCATCAGCGCCCATCGAGTAGCGGCAACCTACCCCTTCAATGGACCCTGTCTCGCGCCACCCGGCGAGATTGCTCCGCGCCGGGCCCTACTGGCTCGTGCGGCCTTCGCCGAAGGAGGGTCGGGAAACCGGGTTTCCCCGCACCCCTGCCCGAGGGGCCGGGAGGGCCATCCCCTCCAAAACGTCATCGGATGACCCGGTTATCCAGACAGGCTCCAGGGCGACCGCACAGACGTTCGGTAGTCTCTGAACCTTCCTCCGGGTCACCCCGGAGGCTTGGCTGCTGATGACCCAATCTCTCTACTTTTCAAGCCATCACGCCTGCCGTTGCCGGCTACGTTGTGGCAAGAGAGCTCTCAGGGCGTCCCAGCAATTCGCGAGATTTTACACGCGCCGTAGTCTACGACTCACGCGTGCCACCTTGCTTGATCGCCTCGGTGGAATAGTTGTAGACCTCCATAAAACTAACCGGGCCGGAGGCCACGCCCATGGTTGAGCGCACCACGTCGTTGCGCGGGCGCAGGTTGCTGAAGGCGAAGCCGGTGCCCCCGCCCGACTGGTGCACCAGGGCGGCGTGCTTCATCGTGTCGTAGATGCTTTCGAGGCTATCCTGCACCGGCAGCACAAAGCAGGCCGATAGCATCCCCAACGGGCGTCCGGCGTTCATCAAGGTCGGGCTGTTTGGCTCGAAGAGTCCCTGGGTCATCAGGTGGTAGAATGTGTCGGACCAGCGGGCCGCCTGTTCGTCGCTGGCGCCGTAGCGCCGCTCCACCGCGGCAATGGTATCGGCGACGCGCCGAAACATCGTTTCCGGCGTCTCGACGACATTGCCCTGTTCGTCGCGGATCAGGTAGCGCTTCTTGAGCACCGTCCTGGCGATCTCGGTGAGCGCCGCCGGCGCGTCAGCGGTTGATCGGGCCATTGGTCTTGCTCCTTTCGGAATCAGTTAGCGGGGAAACCTGGTTTCCCCATGTCCCTGCCTGCCCCGGGGCCACTCTCCGAGCGGCCCCGCCATCCCTGTAAAGCCATTCGGTCTGAAGACAGCAGCCACCTGTCCCGGAACATCCGTTCAGCAGAGCCTTCCTACTAGATATAGAAAATAATGCTTATGTTGACCACTAAATGTTGGTCTCTCGGCGACGGAGAGCACTATAGCACGGACATGGCGCCATGTCAACAGGCGCATAATTGTTGACATTGTGTGGGTAGACTGGGGAGAAGGGCGCTCAAGAGGGGCAGGAGGGTGGGGAAACCGGGTTTCCTCACCCTTCTGCTGATTGTGTTCAGCGTCCCCTCCCTCGCCACCGCAGGTGGCGAGGGAGGGGGTTGGGCGTGGGTGCGGACCGCCAACCTCCATGTTCCCCCCAGGACGCTCTGCTCGTACTATAATGAAGGGGACCGCCGGCGAAGGTGACGGAGCGTCCCTTCCCGCACGAGGAGACACCAGGTGACAACCGGGCTGCGCAAACGCTTTTCGACCATACGCTGGAAGCTCACCGGCGCCTTTCTGGCCGTCTCCTTGCTGCTGGCCCTGACGATGATCGTGGTCTTCGTCGCTGGGCTGGTGTACATCTTCAATGCCCCCTTCATCCCCCGCGCCACTGCCGAGTCGGCCCGCGACCTGGCGCGCCTGGTAAGCGAAGAAATGGCCAATCCCGCGGGTAACCTCGACCAGTTGATCGCCCAGCTCAAGCGCTTCTCTCAGTCCTCGCGAAGCAACCCGGGTGGCGGCGACGGCGAGACGGCCACGCCCGAAGACCGGCAACCCTCCAACGAACTGTTAATCACCTTGCTGGACGTAGAGGGTCGAGTCATCACCAGTACGCACCCTCAGGACCACGTGCGCGGACAGCCGCTGAACGAGCCTGAGCCGGCCGGTGAACTGGTGCTGCGGGCGCTGCGCGGGGTCACCAATACCGAGCAACTGGCGGCATGGAGCCATCCCGACCATCAGCCGATCGCCACTGCCCCCGTGTTCGGCCCCGATGGGTCAGTGACGGGCGTTCTCTACCTGCAACTGACCTCCTTCCCGGCCATCGGCCCGCTCCTGGCCAGCATGACGCCCTATCTGGTCAGCTTTATCGTTCCCTGGCTGCTGATCAGCGGTGGCATCGGGATGTTCTACTCGTGGGTCGTGGGGCGCGGTTTCGCTCGCCGCATTATCCGCCTCACCGAGGCCAGCATTGATCTCTCCGACGGCGATCTGAGCCGGCGGATCGAAGACCCCTCGGGCGATGAAATCGGGCAACTCGGGCGCCAGTTCAACGCCATGGCCGATCAACTCTCCGAGAGCCTGCGCTCCCTGCGCCTCCTGGCCGACCGGAACGCCCAGCTCGCCGAACAGGCCGCCCAGCTCGCCGCCCTCGACGAACGCAACCGCCTGGCCCGCGAGTTGCACGATAGCGTCAGCCAGGAACTCTTCAGTCTCACCATGCTCGCCGCCGCCGCCCGTCGCACCCTGCAAACCCGCCCCGATCTCACCGCCGATCGCCTGGTCGAGATCGAAGCCTCGGCCCGGCGCGCCCTCGAGGAGACCCGCAGCCTGATCTTCGCCCTGCGCCCTGCCGCCCTCGACGGGCGCGGTCTGGCCCCGGCGCTGCGTGACCTGGTGGCCGCCCTGCAGGAACGGCAGGGTCTCCACATTACCCTGCGCATCACCGGCGAACGCCCCTTGCCCCTGGAACACGAACAGGCCCTCTTCCGCATCGTGCAGGAGGCCCTGGCGAATGTGGCCCGCCACAGCGGCGTGCGCGAGGCCGAGGTCAATCTCCGCTACAATGATGATGTGGTCACCCTCGAGGTGCGCGACGAGGGGCGCGGCTTCGATCCTGCCGCCGCGCGCAACCCGCGCGCCATCGGCCTGCACAGCATGGCCGAACGCGCCGAGGCCCTCGGTGGACGGATCGCCATCCGCAGCGCCCCGGACCAGGGTACGACCATCGCCGTGACCCTGCCCGCCTGGCGCGAAACCTTTCGCGACGGTGCTCCCGCCGCCGAGAAGCCCGCTACCCTTCCGCTGGAGAAGCCCCTATGAGCAGTGAACCCATCCGCATTGTGTTGATCGACGACCATGCCGTCGTCCGCAAGGGACTGCGGGCCTTTCTTGATACCTACCCCGAAATCGAGGTGGTCGGCGAGGCCGGCGGCGGCGCCGAGGGAGTCGCCCTGGTCGCCAGGGTGCTGCCCGATGTGGCCTTGATGGACCTGGTGATGCCCGAGATGGACGGTATCGAAGCCACCCGGCAGATCAAGCAGGTCTCTCCCAGCACCCAGGTGATTGTGCTGACGAGCTACGGCGAAGACGAACGCATTTTTCCGGCGATCAAGGCCGGCGCGCTCTCCTACCTCCTGAAGGACGTTGGCCCCGACGACCTGGTGCGGGCGATCAAGGCCGCCCGGCGCGGCGAAGCGACGCTGCACCCCAGTGTCGCCGCGCGCTTGATGCAGGAACTCAGCGGCGCCCGCTCTTCGCCCCTCGATCTGCTCACCGAGCGTGAGCGCGAGGTGCTGGCCTGCATCGCCCGCGGCATGAGCAATGCCGAGATCGCCGAACATCTGATCATCGGCGAGCGCACGGTGAAAACCCATGTGTCGAACATTCTCTCCAAGCTCCATCTCCAGGACCGCACCCAGGCGGCCCTGCTGGCCCTTCGCGAGCGCCTGGTGCCCCTGGATGAGACCGATCGCCAGCGGCAGTAGGGGGCGCGGGGAAACTCAGGTTTTCCCACCCACCTGCCTGAGGGTGGGGTTTGAGAGGGTCTCGCTCCTCGCAAGAAAACACGTTTACCACTCTTGTACCCTATGCATACTCCCGAACAGATCGAGCGCCTGGCCAGGCTGGTAGAAGAGGGTCTGCATCAACGCCTCAGCCGCCGCGAACTGATCGCCCGCGGCCTGGCCCTGGGATTGGGCCTGCCCGCCGTGAGCGCGGCGCTGGCCGCCTGCGGCCTGCAACCCCCTGCCGAGGAACCGCGCATCTCGCCCTGGCAGCCGACGCCTGCTGCCAACCCGGCGCCCGTTCCGTCGCAGGGGCAAAGCGGGCCCCTCCCGGCCCCAACCACGCCCCCGACGCCGGCGCCGACCGCCACGGCTGAACCGCGGCCCACCGTCGAGCCGCGCACCCGCTTCGCAGTGATCGGCGACTACGGGCTGGCCGGCGAAGCCGCGGCCGCCGTGGCCGCCCTGGTCGCCGGCTGGGCGCCCGATTTCGTCGTCACGACCGGCGACAACAACTACCCCGACGGTCGCGCCGAGACTATCGACCGGAACATTGGCCAGTACTACAGCCAGTTTATCGCTCCTTACCGCGGCGCCTTCGGCCCGGGCGCCACGGAGAACCGCTTCTGGCCGGTGCTTGGCAATCACGACTGGAGCGCTGGCTATCCCGAGCCGTACCTGGCCTACTTCAGCCTGCCCGGCAACGGGCGCTACTACAGCGTCGAACGGGGACTGGCGCGCCTCTTCGCTCTCGATAGCATGCCTGGCGAGCCCGATGGCATCAACGCCGACTCGCCCCAGGCCGCCTGGCTCCAGCGCGAACTGGCCGTCTCCACCGCCCGTTGGAACATCGTGGTGCTGCATCACTCGCCCTATTCCTCGGGCCACCACGGCTCCTCAACCTGGATGCGCTGGCCCTTCGCGGCCTGGGGCGCGCACCTGGTGCTCGGGGGGCACGACCACACCTATGAGCGCGTCGAGCGCGATGGAATCACGTACGTCGTGAACGGCCTCGGCGGCGGCGCCCGCTACGCCCGGGGCTTCACCGGCCTCGAAGGCAGCCAGATCTTCTTCAACGCCGATCACGGCGCCATGCTGATTGAAGCTGGCCAGCGGACGCTGGATGCCCGCTTCGTGACCCGCTCCGGCGCAGAGGTGGATTCGTTTCGTCTGAAATAGAAATGGGGAAACCAGGTTTCCCCACGCCGGCAGAAGGGTCCGAGAGAGTTGCGCCCTCCCAGGCATACCTGTTGTTCCTTACACTTCGATCCGCTCCAGGCCGCGCGCGCCGATCAGCGCGCTCAACCAGACCACTCCCGCGGTGATCAGCGCGGCGCCGCTCCAGCCCGCCAGACGCACCCCCAGGCCCGCCGCGCCCTCCAGGCTCGCCCCCAGGCCCGCCGCGCCTACAACCAGGCCCACGACGACCGCCAGGTAGAGCGGGTAAAACAGGGTCCCCAGGCAGCCGCTCTGCCAGGTGCGCTGCTGTTTCGGATTCTCCCAGTTCAGGCGGGGAAAGACCGCCCCCAGGCCAATACCGAAGGCGGCGCACCCCAACCCCGCCAGCAGCAGCAGCGCCCACTGCCGTGCCAGCGTCAGCAACTCGATACCTTGCACCAGGGCGAAGACGACCAGGAAGAACGATCCGGCTGTGGGGAAGGGCAGATACGCCAGGATGAGTTTGCCCAGCAGGATGCTCAGCGGGCTGATGGGAGCGATCTTGAGGATCCAGAACGTCCGGCCCTCGCGACTGACGCCCGTTCCGGCAAGCGCGCTGGAAAGACTGAGGCAGATAAAAAACACAATCGCGATCGCGCCGAAACCGCCCATCTCCGTGAGCCACGCCGGAGCATCGGGGGCCGTCTCGCGGTCGGGCCGGCCCGCAAGGAGCTGGTAGAACCAGAGCAGCGCGAAGGCGATGGGGAAGATCAGCGCCTGGAGGTTGCTCAGGTCGCGGAAGAACAGCCGCACGTCCTTCGCCAGGATCGCGCGGGCCTCCTGGGGCAGCGGGGCCGCGACCCGCGGCCAGTGGGCGGTCACGGGTTGGCTCGCCCTGCGGGGCCGCCGTGGACGGCCCCCCTGGATCGCCAGGTTGCTCCAGCCCGTGTAGTAGAGTCGTTCCGCCAATACCAGACAGGCGGCGAATACCGCTATCGAGAGCGTAGCAAACAGACCGCCATAGAAGAGCGCTGGCGCCAGCCGGCCTTCGCCCACGGCGACCAGCGCCCGCCCGGCCCAGGTTGAGGGCAGCACCGGCAGTTCAGCGCGCAGCAGCGCCGCCAGCGTGTCGGGCGTGGCCACCTCAGGGACCCAGGTGTCAATAAGCTGGCTGAGCACATAGAACGCCACGGCGATCAGCCCGCCCAGGACGCTCACGATCTCGCGCGCGCGGTGCGCAGGTAATACCCGCACCACGGCCATCACCAGCAGCGCGCCCAGGCCGGCAGGCAGGAGTGGCAGCAGCGCGAGCGTCAGCACCGCGCACAGGTGGTAGCCCGGTCCGTAGCCCATGCCCTGGCCGTAGCCCAGCAGCACGGGGCCGAGCAGAGCAAAGAGCAGCACGTACTGGGGCAACAGGCCGCCGAAGAACTTCACCACGAACACGGCCCGCATCGGCACCGGCGCCACCAGGAGTATGTCCAGGTCGCCGGAAAGGTAGAGCGATGCGAGGAGACTGCTGAAGCTGGAGAAGATCAGCAGCGAGAGCGCCACAAGCAGCACCAGACCGGGCAGCGCGGCGAGCAGGGGCATCGGGTCGGCCGGCAGGTCCGGGTTCTCCGCGGCAGCCTGCTGCAGCATCGCGATGAACTCGGGGTCGCGCAGGCCGCTGATGACGAAGCGGGTGAAGTTGTACAACCCCAGCGCCGCCAGGGTGATCAGCGCCGCCAGCGCGACGAGCCCCAGCTTGCTGCCGAGCCGCCCGCGCCAGAAGGTGTTGCGCCAGATCTGCGCCCGGGCGCGCGCAAGCACCCAGATGGCCTGCAGCATCATCGTATGCCTGTCATCTCATGGGAGCGAGGGGGATCAGGTTTTCCCCTGCACGCAACCCGCACGCCAGCGCTCCACGGTTGCCTTACGGGCAGGGGCATGGGGAAACCCGCTTTCCCCATCTCCCACCTGATAGCGGGGCGCCCCGGCGGGCGGGGCGCGGGATAACCCGGTGTCCCCAGGGTCAACTGAGCGCCTCGGCGATGGCCGCCGCCTCGGCCCCGCCGGTGAGGGTAAGAAAGATGTCTTCGAGCGAAGCCTGCCCCCCGGCGCGCAGTTCCTCGAGCGTTCCTGCGGCCACGATCACCCCTTCATTGATGATGATCACCCGGTCGCACATACGCTCGGCAATCTCCAGAATGTGGGTGGACATCAGAACGGCGGCGCCCTGGTTGGCCACCTCGCGCAAGATGTTCTTGATCAGTCGCGCGCTGCGCGGGTCCAGGCCCACGGTTGGCTCGTCGAGGAACAAGGCGCGGGGGTTATGCAACAGCGCGCCGATGACCACGGCTTTCTGGCGCATACCGTGGGAGTAACTACCGAGCAACTCGTCGCCTCGCTCGTCCAGGCCAAACAGGCGCAGCAGTTCCTCTCCCCGCTGCGCCGCCTGGCGCGGATCGAGGCGGTACAACCCCGCGATGAACTGGATGTACTCCCGGGCGGTCAGTTTGTCGGGCAGGTAGGGCTGGTCTGGCACATAGCCGAGCAGGGCCTTGGCCCGCAGCGGCTCGCGCTGGATGTCGAAGCCGCCGATACGCGCGACGCCGGCGCTCGGGCGCAGTAATCCGGTCAGCATCTTGATCGTGGTGGTTTTGCCCGCGCCGTTCGGTCCCAGAAAGCCGACGATTTCACCAGGGTACACGGCCAGGTCAACGCCTTTGACGGCGAAGGTTGCGCCGTAGCGTTTTTGCAGGCCGATCGCCTCGATCAGCGGGGCGGCCCCGTTGCCCTGTGCCATGTGCTGCTCCGCCAGCAAGTACGTACTCTGGCTATTGTAGCACGCCGCGTTGCCGATAAAAAATGGAGAAACCGGGTTTCCCCATACCCGTGCCCGCGGGGATGGGAGGCACCCCGGCGCCGGTTGGCAGGCGGGGAAACCCGGTTTTCCCACGCCCCTACCGGAGTGTGAGGCGCGCCGCCACCAGGTGGGAGATGCGGAAAACCGGGTTTCCCCACTCCCGGGGCATTCCATCGCAACCGCGCGTCAATACAACTGCTGCAACTCCGGGCTGCGTCGCAGCCGGGTCAGAATATGGCGCTTAAGGATGTAGATCTCCTCGACGCTGGCGAAGAGGTTATGCCACCGGGCATAGATCTCGCCGGGTTTCATGCCGAGCAGGTACGAACAGTGCACCACCACCCGCTCGGCCTCGCTCGTCAACAGGCCATCAATGAGCCGCCAGAACTCCTCCCGGCTGACCCGCGCCGTGGCTTCTTCATCAATGTGCCCCAGGCGCTGCTGGTTCCAGTTGATCTGCTCTTCGGGCAGCAGATCGGCAAAGGACTGGCTGCGCGCCGCGTCAATCACCACGCAGGCGGCGCACCGGCGCAGGTAGTTGAGCAAAGCGGCCAGGGTAGGGAAGGTGTCGAAACGCTCAGGTGGAATGGCCCGCCAGAAGCGAATGAAAGCCGCGCCCACAAAGTAATCGCTCGTCTCGCCGCTGACGGTAAAGGCGCCGGTGCGCCGTATCCAGTGCTCCACCAGCGGCGTGTACTGCTCGAAGATGCAGCGCCAGGCGGCGTTGTCGCCGTCAACCAGGGCGCGGCGGAATAGTTCGTAGGCGTAGCGCTGGTCGTATTCCTCGCGCCGGTAAAAGCGCTGGCTCTCGCTCTGGGCGCGGCGAGCCAGGCTGGGCACATCCATCTCAAGGTGCGCGACGGTGGAGGGGATCGAACTCGTCTCAGGCGAAGGTACGGTCGTCTGGGGGTTCATCGGGCGCCTCCTCCGGAACTTTGGGCTGCTCATCTGAGGCCAGTCTAGTTCCGGAGGCCCGCCAGGGAGAGGCCGGTCGCCTCCCGTTCGCCTGACAGAATCAGGAGGTGCGGGCAATGCGCCCGCACCCCGGCTCGCGCGCTATCCGAATCAAGCAGGGCGGCAGCATTGGCGCAGCCGCTGCTGCCCTACTCACCCTCCCTGGGGAGCGAGGGCGGCTCGACGACCCTGACCGTCAGGGGTTGGCCGCCGCTGATCATCCGCTGGGTGATCCGCACGGTGTCACGTACCAGCAGGTTCAGGTCGTTCACCGGCCAGAGGAAGCGCACCGGTCCCAGGCGATTCAGGGTGCGCAGGAGATTGAAGGGAAAGGTGCCGATATGCTCCCAGTTGACCATGGCCACGTTCGACAGGAACGGGCGCAGGTTCTCGGCGGCGCTTGTGCCCGGCGGCGGGTTGATCACTGCGAGCAACTGGCGGCGCAGTTCCTCGGCGCGGGTGAGCGCCCGAACCGGACCGGGGCCACGCAGCGCCGCCTGGCAGCCGAGACGGTAGCCATCGGCCAGGCGCGACTTCGGAAGCCAGACGAACTCGGCTTCGGTAGGAGGATTGAGTTGATCGGCGCCGCTCAGAATGCGGCACTCGCACATCGTACACAGGCCGTTCCCATCGCAGTAGAAGCCTATATGGGCCGCGTTCCGACGGGCAATGGTGAGCAGCCGCTCGCCAAGTTGCGCCTCCATCCATTCGTCGTTGATTTCAACCTGTGCCATTAGCGCGCTCCTCAACGTCTGCGAATACACTGAACCGGCGAGATGCCTGCTCATCGTGATTGTAACACAGCGTACAGTAGCAGGAGCACAACCCCAGGGTTGCGCAGGACTGAGGCAACGTCTTCGGGGCAAGCCTCGAACTTCAGGTTTTTCGTTGGTTCTGGCAGGGCAGCCGCCCGCGGGCGGCCCGCTGCCCCACACTCTACCGCCAGCGGTGGACGGCGCCTCGGCCCTGCCAGGTTGCGCGCCGGGGACGACCCGGTTAACCCCTTGCCTCCGGCTTGCGGCGGCGCTCACCCGCTGATAGCGTTTCTCGAAACGGTTGACCCGTACCGATGGCGACGCAGGCGCAGCGAGCTACACCGCTCAGTGGCCTTGGTGGATCAAGCATTTCGCTCAGTGCTCTAATGGGGGCAGGCAAACGCCACGACCGGCACGCGCACCTCGGTGGCGACCCGATCGCCCGGCGTGAAATCGTGCCAGGCGGGCACGCGGGCGTGGGCGCGGGCGCCTCCGGCCAGCCGCACCTCGACCATCTGGTCGGCGCCGTAGTAGCTGCGTTCGGCGACCTCGTGGGGGCCGGCGGGGTCGGGCGTCAGCGCGATGACCTCCGGGCGCACCAGCACTTCCACCGGGCCGCGGGCCGGGCGCGCCAGGTTCAACTGGCCCAGCGGGCAGTGGGCGACCGCTCCGTTGGCTTCTGCGGGGAGGAAGTTGGCCGCGCCGACGAAGGCCCCTACCTCGCGCGAGACGGGGCGTTCGTACAGGTCACGGGGGCATGCCACCTGGGCGACGCGCCCGTTGAGCATCACCGCGACCACGTCGGCCAGGCTCAACGCCTCTTCCTGATCGTGGGTCACGAAGATCGCCGTGACGCCTTCGTGGCGCAGGATGCGGCGCACCTCGGCCCGCACCGCCTGGCGCAGCCCGGCGTCGAGGTTCGAGAAGGGCTCGTCGAGCAGCAGCAGTGAGGGGCGCGGCGCCAGGGCGCGGGCCAGCGCGACCCGCTGCTGCTGGCCACCCGACAACTCGTGCGGCATGCGCCGCCCCAGACCCTCCAGACCCACCAGCGAAAGCAACTCGGCCACGCGGGCGGCCCGGCCAGGGCCGCGCCCCAACCCGTAGGCCACGTTCTGTTCGACGCTCAAATGGGGGAAGAGGGCGTAGTCCTGAAACACCATGCCCACGCCGCGCTGCTCGGGGGGCAGACCCGCGCCGCAGGGCGATACCACTGCCCGCTCACCGATGGTGATCATGCCCGCGTCGGGTTGCTCGAAGCCGGCGATCAGGCGCAGCAGGGTCGTCTTCCCGCAGCCGCTCGGGCCAAGCAGCGCCAGCAACTGCCCCGGCGCCACGCACAGATCTACGGCGTTGACAGCGACAATCTGGCCGTAACGCCTGGTCAACCCCTGAATGGTCAACGCCGCGCCTGTTTGTGGCGGGAGGTGCAAGGTGCTCATAACCGGCATTATAACGCAATCTGCGCGCTCACCCGTCGGAGCGTTCCTGCCCCAACAACAAGCCCATGGCCAGCGCCGAGAGCAGCATCAGCAGCAGCGCGGGCGCGGCGGCGCGCGAGAACATCGCCTCGCTGGCGGCGCTCCAGACCATCGTTGCCAGGGTGGGGAAGCCGCTCGGCCCCAGGAGCAGGGTGGTGGGCAACTCCTTGATCGTCGTGAGAAAGACCAGGGCCGCGCCGGCCAGCATCCCCGGGGCAACCAGTGGCGCCGTGACGCTGGCCAGCACCCCTGGCGGCGCGCGACCCAGGGATCGCGCGGCCTCCTCGACACGCGGGTTCAACTGCTGGAGCGAGGCGCGCACACTGCCGGCGGCCTGGGGCAAGAAACGCACCGCGTAGCCGATGATCAGCATCTGGAGGGTCTGGTAGAGCGCCGGGGCATAGTTGGCCCCGAAAAAGACCAGCGCCAGGGCCACCACGATCCCCGGCAGGGCGTAGCCCAGGTAGGCCCCCCGCTCGATCAACGCGCTGAGCCGGCTGGGATGGCGCGCGGCAAGGATGGCCACCGGCAGGGCGCAGACCAGCGTGAGAGCCGCCGCGAGGGCGCCGGCCAGGAGCGAATTGGCGGCTGCCCGCCAGAGCGATACCAGCTCCTGGCCGTTGCTCAGGCCGCGGAGCAACCAGTAACTGAGCGTCAGCACCGGCACGCCCACGCCCAGCAGGGTCAACCCCGCGCAGTACAGCAGAGCCGGATAGCGCCACGGCCCCAGCCTGGCCAGCCGCCGCGGGCGAGCGACGGCGCTGGTGCTGCGGCTCATTGCCGGGCGCCCACGGATGACGTGCTCTAACCCGAGCAGGACCAGGGTCAGCGCCACCAGGCAGAGCGAGAGCAAGGCCGCACCGCTGCGGTCAAACGAGCCCCGGTACTGTACGTAGATCGCGCGGGTGAACGAGTCGAACTGCAGCAGCGAGACTACGCCGAAGTCGCTCAACACGTAGAGCGCCACCAGCAGCGCCCCGACAGCGATCGCCGGGCGCAGTTGCGGGAGGAGCACTCGCGCAAAGACCCGCACGGGCCGGTCGCCCATACTCCGCGCCGCCTCTTCCACCGCCGGGTCGCAGCGGCGCAGCGCGGCCCGCACCGTCAGCAGCACGTAGGGGTAGGTGCAGATCGTCAACGCGAACAGCGCCCCCCAAAAACCGTAGATTGACGGCAGGCGCTCAACCCCCAGGGGCGCCAGGCTCTGCTGGAGCAGGCCACGGGGGCCGAACACGGCGATCACCGCGAAGCCAAAGATGTAGGAGGGCACCGCCAGGGGCAGAAGGGTGGCGATGGCCCAGAAACGCCGGAACGGCAGATCGGTGGCGACGGTCAACCAGGCCAGCGGCAGGGCGATCAGTGTGCCGAGGGTCGCGACGCCGAGGGCCAGCGCCGCGCTACCCGTAAAGACCCGTAACGTGCGTGGGCGCAGCAGCGCCGCCCAGGCTTCGGGGCCGGCCCCCACGGCGCGCGCGATCAGATACGCGATCGGCAGGACGACCAGGGCCACGATCACCGCGCTCAGGGCGATCAGCAGCCACGGGCGCGCCTTCCGCGCGCGCCTGCCCGCGATCTCAAGTGTCAGGGCGCGATTCGTTGCAGCCATTTCCTTCCCACATAGATCGAGAGGGTCCGGGAGGGCGCGGCCCTCCCAGGAACCCTGGTTCCCTGGCCGGTTGGAGGGGGGTGGGGAAACCCGGTTTCCCCGCGCCCCCGCCTGAGGGGAGGGTCCGGAAGGGCGCGGCCCTCCCAGGAACCCTGGTTCCCTGGCCGGTTGGAGGGGGGTGGGGAAACCCGGTTTCCCCGCACCCCCGCCTGAGGGGAGGGTCCGGGAGGGCGCGGCCCTCCCAGGAACTCTTTGTTTCCCCGCACCCCCGCCTGAGGGGAGGGTCCGGGAGGGCGCGGCCCTCCACGCCTCACCCCGACGGCGATCTGAAATGGTGTTACAGAGCGCCAACATCCTGCAACAGTTTAAGCGTCCCCTGCAGATCACTCAACTGGTTCAGATCAAGGGCGGGCGTCTCGATCTCCGCCAGCGGTTTGAGCCGGGGATCGGCCGGCACACCGGCGGCGAGAGGGTACTCGAAGGTTCGCTCGGCGAAGTAGCGCTGCCCATCGCCGGAGAGCAGATAATTGAGGAAGGTTTGTGCAGGGCCGGCATTGGCCGCCGTCTTCAGGAGGCCCACGCCGGCGATATTGATCAACGCGCCCACGTCGCCATCAAGGGGGTAGTAGTTGGCCGCTTTGAGGGTGTCGCCGGCCTCCCGCTGGAGTTGGTACAGGTAGTAGTGGTTGACGAAGCCGACGTCAATCTCGCCAGCGGCCACGGCCTGCACAATGGCCGCGTTCTTCTCGTAGGTTCTGGTCTCGTTGGCGAGCATACCCTCGAGCCAGCGCCGGGCCGCATCGTCGCCGAGTTGCACCCGCATGGCGGTGACAAAGGCCTGAAACGAGCCATTGGTGGGCGCCCAACCTATGCGGCCCTTCCACTCCGGGGCCACGAAGCCGGTGATCGATGCCGGTAGATCACGCTCTTCCAACCGTTCGGTGTTGTACACCACGACCCGGGCGCGCCCGCTCACCCCAACCCAGTCGCCCTGCGAGGAACGGAAGCGCTCCTCCACTGCGTTCAGGGTGGTCTCGGGCAGGGGCGCCAGCAAGCCCGCCGCGCCCAGCGCGCCGAGGGCGCCGGCATCCTGGGCGAAGAACACATCGGCCGGGCTGTTCTGGCCCTCTTCGAGAATGGTTGCGGCAAGTTCGGCCGTATCGCCGTAGCGCGCCTCCACGGCAATCCCCGTTGCCTGCGTAAACTGCTCGAACAATGGCCCGACCAGGCTCTCGCTGCGGCCAGAGTAGACCACCAGTTTGCGCGGCGCCTCCGGTTGGGGCCGTGCAGCCGGCTGGGCGCCACAGGCCGCCAGGATCAGCGCCATGATCATGACAGGCACGGCAAGGCGAAACGTTCGCATCGGTCGCGTCCCCTTCTTTTGTCCGCACGCGGCGCAGGTTTCCCTGAGTTGAAGATGGGGAAACCAGGTTTCCCCACGCCCCTGCCCGCGGGGGGCGGCAGTAGAAGGCACGTTCCCGGTGGCGCCGCGCACAAGCATATTCGCCAGACGGAGGTTAGTATACGCTAATCCTCGACTGTGATCAATTCTAATATGACAACCTTTATCTTAGAAAAGTTATCGGTGCATCCCCCAGGTTCCCGTCCATGAATGGAATGGTCGGGAAAGAACGTTTCTGGGATGGCGCAGCCCTCCCGGACCCTCCCGTTCAAGAACCTGCGGGAGGCGCCGGTCAGCGAACCTTGTCGCTTGAACATCTTTTTGCGGCGCGGCCTTGCACGCAACTTGTCGAGGGAGGTTTGGCGGGCTGCGTCCTCCGCGATGGCTTCATCCGCGGCGGCAGGCCTGCTCCTACCAGCGGTCGATCTCATCGACGGCTGCCGCCGTTGCACGCAGTAGCTCCACCCCACCGAGGGCCGCCAGGGCCGGCACGGCCTGTTCCAGGGCGCGCAGGGTCTCCTCGCGGCCAATGGCGGCGACGCGCAGGGCATCGCCCAGGACAGCCAGGGCGCGCCGGGGATGGCGCGCCGCCAGGGCGCGGGCCAGCGCGGCTCCGGCGCGGGCGCGTTCGGCGGGGCGCTTGATGCCTGCGACGACGCTGGCGGCGGTGTTGAGGTTTCCGTGCTCCGCCAGGGCGATCGCCAGCGCCGCCTCGTAGCGCGCGCGGGACTCCGCGCCTTCCAGCATCCGCGCTTCGCTGGCCACCGCGCGAGCCTGCCGCGCTGCGCCGCGCGCGACTAGTTCAGGGGCGATCAGAATGAGCGCGCGGGCGCGTTCCGCTGCCCCCAGGACGCGAGCCATCGCCAGGGCGGCCACGGGCTCGCCGGCCTTCGCCCGCGCAATCGCCAGATCCGCCAGGGCGCGGTGGCGCTGGTCCGCCGCGCTGATGCGCCCGATCAGGTCGCTGGCGGCGTTCCACTGGCCCGCGGCGGCCAGCTGGCGCGCCAGTTCTTCGTAGGCCCAGGCGCGCTCATCCTCGTCGGCGATCGACTCAAGCAGCGCCCGCGCTGATGGATGGTCGCCCCGCTGGGCCAGGGCAACGGCCACGCGCGCCAGGGCCCGGTCACGTTCTTCGCCTTCGGGCAGGCTCATGGCCACTTCGAGCGCCCGCTCACGGCGACCCAGCGCGGCCAGGGCCGCCGACAGGTCAGCGACCAGGGGCGCGCGGTATTCGCCGCTTACGGCGCCGATGTCCCGCGTGGCCCGCTCCAGGGCCAGCATCGCCACCAGGCCCTCCAGGCTCAGACGCAGATCGATCAGCGCGGCTACCCGCGTATCTACACCCACGATGGCCTCGGCGGCGGCCAGGGCCGCGCCATCGTTGCCCGCGGCGGCCAGGGTGCGCGCCAGCCGGGCCAGACCCCGGTCGCGCTGGTGCGACGATGGCAACCGGGCGATGCGTTCGCGGGCGGCAACTTCGTCGTCTACCACTTCGTCGCATGCCAGTTCGATCTGCGCCCAGGCGATCACCGTTTCCGCCTCGATCTCTTCCAGCAACATCGCGCCCCGCGGATCGCCCCGGCGGGTCAGCGCCACGGCCACCTCGGCCCTGGTCCACGCGCCCATGCCCTCGTGGAGGATGGCGCGGGCCAGTCGCTGCGCCCGGTCGAGGTCGCCGGTCGCCAACACGTGGCGCACCACCTCGGTCTCGACCATCGCCCGGCGTTCCTGGTGCTCGATCCGTTCTGCGATCGCCAGCGCGGCCCCTACGTCGCCGAGGCGCAGCGTGGCGCCGGCCAGAGCGGCCAGCAGCGTCTCACGTCCATCGCGCCAGGCTCGCGATACCGGGTGCGCCTCCAGGTCGAGGGCGCGCGAGAGCAGGCGCATCGCCGCAGAGCGCATCCGGGCCGCGTAACACACCTCGCCGAGGCGCCGCAGCACCTGGGCCTTTTCGTGACCATCGGGGAGGCGTTCTACCACCTCCAGCGCGCGTTTGAGCGCCAGGTCGCGGCTATTGCCTTCCAGCGCCGTCACGAGGGCCGTTGCCGCGGCCTCGGGCTGCATGCGGCGCGAACGGGTGGCGAGCAGGCCCGTGCAGGTCGCGGCCCGCACCAATCGCAGCACCGGCCCGCCCATAGCGGCGCGCAGTTCCCAACGCGCATCCTGAAGCGCCGCGGCGAGACCTTCGCGCCGTTCCTGGGCCCGCAACCAGTCGCGTCCCACCACGCGGGCCAGCAGTTCCTGGCTTGCCGCGCCCAGGGCCGCGTGGCGGGCGAACTGCCGCTGGGCGTACCCTCGCTCCGCAGCGTCGAGGACCGCGTGGCGGCGCGGGTGTTCACGCTCGCCCTCGAGGCGCCGCAGGGCCAGCGCCGCCAGGTCGGCGTGGGCGGCGCTCAGACCGTCGGGCGCCACGCGGGCCACGAAGGCCGGCAGGGCATCGTGGGTGAAGTGGGCCAGCAGGAGCGGCGTCGCGGGCGCGTCGTCCTCGGCCCCGGGCGTGGGCTGGAGCGACAGGTCAACCAGGCCGAGTTGCTCCCAGCGCGCAAGCAACGTTTCAATCGCGGCGCCGGCAACCTCGGTGGCGAGGGGCAGCGGCAGCGGCTCGCCCGCGGCGGCCAGCGCCGCCGCCAGGCGCCGCTCCGGCGCGCTCAGGCGCGCCCACCAGGCCCCAAGCAGCCCGTCCAGGCCGGTGGGGAGCGCCGCGGGCGCCAGTTCATCGGCGTGCAGGGCGGCGAGGGCCAGTTGCAGGTAGAGCATGTTGCCCTCCGAGGCGCCGAGCAAGGCGTCTTGCCAGGCTGGGGGGCAACTCAGCGCGCGGAGCGCGCGGGCCTGAACCGCGACGAGATCGGGGTCATCGGCCGGCAGGCGCACGTTGACGCGGGGTGAGTAGGGCGGGGAAGCCTGCGGATGGCTACCAAGGATGAGCCAGACGCCGGGAGGCAGTTCGGCGGGGAGGGGCAGCGGGCCAGGATCGAGCGGCTGGCCGGGCGGGTCGAGGGCGTCGCAGAGGAGCACGATCGGCGCAGTGCTTACGCGCAGGTGCAGGGCCTCGGCGAGCAGGCGCTCCAGGGCGGCCGGATCGCTGGCGGCGGCGGGGTCGATCAGGGGCACGGCCGGCCGGTGCAGGGCGACGATCTGGGCGTAGAGGGCGGGGAGACCGGCAGGCGCGGCAGCGGGCAGCCAGATCGGCCAGGGGTGGTTGGTGGCAAGCGCCACCAGCAGGCTGCTCACCCCGCTCCCGGGCGGCCCGGTCACAACGAGCAGACCGCCCTGCGGATCGCTGACGACCGTTTCGATGGCCGCGACCAGTCGCGGGCGCCAGGCGTAACGCGAACGCAGCGTCATGACGCGGGTGCGCTGCCGTTGAAGGCTCTCGCCCACGGCGGCGCGGAGAGTAGGGAACGCTTCCAGGGCCGCGAAGGCCAGAGGGGTTAGCGCGAAAGGTTGTTCCATACCCGCATGGTAGCGCAAGTGCGGGCGGTTCGCGAGCGGAGAGGCGCAGGGGCAATCATCTTTCCCAACGCCCGACCTCACGGGCGGGTCTGGGAGGACCTCTCCCTCCCAGACCCGCCCACGGTCACGGCGGGGGCGGGGGGAACGGCTACTTGATCACCACCGTGGCCCCGGCCTCGACCAGTTTGGCCTTGGCGGCCTCGGCCTCCTCCTTGGAGACCCCCTCCTTGACCGGCTTGGGGGCGCCTTCGACCAGGTCCTTGGCCTCCTTCAGGCCCAGGTTGGTCAACTCACGCACCACCTTGATCACCTGGATCTTATTCGCGCCAATCTCCTGGAGAATCACATCAAACTCGGTCTTCTCCTCCACCGGAGGCGGCGCGGCAGCCGCGCCCTCGCCACCGGCGGCCACCGGCGCCCCGGCGAAGCCGCCCATCATCACCGGAGCGGCGGCGGTAACGCCCCACTTCTCCTCCATGGTCTTCTTCAGTTCGACCAGTTCCAGGACGTTCAGACCCTCAATCGAGGCGATAATGGCCTCAACCTTGTCGCTTGCCATGTAGGACTTCTCCTTATCCTTAGCATGATCGACGTTAGCTGTTCCCCGTGGCTGCGCCGTGCAACAACGGGATGAACAAAAGCTTTTCCTGGGAGGGCAAAGCCCTCCCGGACCCTACCCTCACACGGGCAGGGGGATGGGGAAACCAGGTTTCCCCATGATCAGGCCGCTTCGCCGGCAGGCTGCAACTGATCGATGCGGGCCTGCAGCACCAGCACCACGTTCGTAATCGCCGCGTTCAGCACCCCAACCACGCCCGCCACCGGCGCGGCGACGCCACCGACCACCTGGGCCAGGGCCTGCTCGCGCGAGGGCAGCTTCGTCACCGCCTCCAGGCCATCAGCCGGGATCTGGGCAGCGCCCAGCACTCCACCCTTTACCTTCAAGGGTTTAGGGGTAGCGCGGCTGGCGTCGAGGATCACCTTGGCGACTTTGGCGACATCGTCGTAGGCGAAGGCCACGGCCGTCGGGCCCTCGAGAAAGCTCTCCAGACCTTCGCGGCCGGTGTTGCGCGCGGCGATGCGCAGCAGCGTGTTCTTGGCCACCACGATCTCGGCGCCGCTCTCGCGCAGCTTGCTCCGCAGTTGCGTCAGTTCGGCCACGCTGAAACCGCGATAATCGGCCACGACCGTCATCTGCGAACGCTGCATCTTTTCGGTCAGTTCACCAACGAGATCAATTTTGCGCTGGGTTGGCACGTACTCACCTCCTCTCCCCGATGCGCTGGCAACAAAAAAGGCCGCCGCGTCCCCAGACACAGCGACCGAAACGGCGCAAGCGCGCAACACGCTCACGCGACGACCAGGGGGCAAGGGCCCGCGCGGATCGTTATCGGGTCTGCCTCGGCTGGCGGCCTGATGGCCATTAAGGGCAACGCCCACCGAGCGGTCTGGGGCAGGATATGCACTTCGTGACGATTATACCATTATTCGCCGTCAGGGTGAACGATCTTCGCCCGGACGCGGGGCCAGGGCAAAGTCTTCTGGGCCCACCCCCGGTCTCAACTCATCATCCCCTGCGCCAGCGAGGGATTGACGGGAATGCCAGGGCCCATCGTGCTGGTGAGGGTAACGCTGCGGATATAGGTGCCCTTGGCCCCGCTGGGTTTCGCAGCCTTGACCGCTTCCATCAGGGCGGCGAAGTTCTCGTGGAGTTGTTCGGGTGTAAAGCTCAACTTGCCGATGGCGACGTGGAGCAAGCCGGTCTTATCGTTGCGGAACTCCACGCGGCCGCCTTTGACCTCGCGGATGGTGCGCGGCAGGTCCTCAGCCGGAACGATCGTGCCGCTCTTGGGGTTGGGCATCAACCCACGGGGGCCGAGCTTGCGCCCGATGCGCCCAACCTTGCCCATCATATCGGGGGTGGCGATCGCCACATCGAAGTCGAAGAAATTCTCCTTGTCGATGCGGGCGATCAACTCGTCGGTGCCGGCGAAATCGGCGCCGGCGTCGAGGGCGGCCTGGGCGGCCTCACCCTGGGCGAAGACCAGCACCCGCACGCGCTTGCCGGTGCCGTGGGGCAGGGCGACAGTGGTGCGGATATTCTGGTCGGCGTGGCGCGGATCGATGCCCAGACGCAGATGCACTTCGACCGTCGGGTCAAACTTCACATACGAAGTTTCCCGCACCAGCGCGATCGCTTCATCGGGCGTATACAGGCGCGATTGATCGACTTTCTGCGCGACCTCGCGGTACTTCTTACCATGCTTTGCCATGGATGTCCTCCTGGTGGTGCTGGCGGGCCGGCGGCCCTCCCACGTACATCAAAGGGATGGGAAGGCCATGCCCTCCCACAGACAACTCAATCAACGATCCGGATGCCCATGCTGCGGGCGGTGCCGGCGATGATCTTCTCGGCGCTCTCGATATCGAGGGCGTTCATATCGGGCATCTTCTGCTGGGCGATCTGGCGCAACTGGGCGCGCGTGATCTGCCCCGCCGAGGTGCGATTGGGCGTACCCGAGCCTTTCTGAGCGCCGGCAGCCTTACGCAACAGGTCGGCGGCGGGCGGGGTCAGCAATTTAACCGTGAAGGACTTATCGCTATAGATCGTGATTTCGACCGGAACGATGCTGCCGGCCTGGGAAGCCGACTTCTCGTTGTACTCCTTCACGAAGCCCATGATATTGATGCCATACTGGCCAAGGGCCGGCCCCACGGGGGGAGCGGGCGTTGCTTTGCCTGCCGGCAGTTGCAACTTGACAACGCCTACGAGTTTCTTCGCCACAGTGGTTCTCCTCTGAGTGGAAGCAAAAACTTCCTCCCTCCCCCGGGCGGACGGGCCGGGCGAGGTGCACAGACATCACAAGACGAGGGCCGCAGAACGGCCCCCACGGTCCGCGCGCGAGCGCAACGGAGCTAATCCACCAGGCGCGTAACCTGGAGGAAATCAAGCTCAACCGGCGCCTCGCGCCCAAAGAACGACACCAGCACCCGAACACGGCCCCGTTCGTGGTCAATCGCATCAACCACGCCCTCGAAATCGGTGAACGGGCCATCGATGATCTTCACCGCCTGACCCTTCTGGTACGAGACGCGCACCTTGGGCGCTTCGCCCTCCATCTGCTTGAGGATGGTCTTCACCTCTTCGTCCTCGAGCGGGGTAGGCTTATTGCCGTGACCAACAAAACTCGTCACGCCAGGGGTATTGCGGACCACGTACCACGAGTCGTCGGTCAGGCGCATCTGTACCAGCACATAGCCGGGGTAGATCTTCTTATTGACCGTCCGGCGCTGGCCGTTCTTAATTTCGATCTCCTCTTCCGTCGGCACGATCACGCGGAAGATCTGGTCATGCATCTCCATCGAGTCGATGCGATGCTCCAGATTCTGCTTGACCTTATTCTCGTAGCCGGAGTAGGTGTGGATCACGTACCAGCGACGATCATCGGTCTTCTCAGCCGACGTTTTGGTTTTCTCTTCCTCAGACACGCTTGGCTCCATGTAACTACATCATCCTGGGCATATTTCGGGCCCGGGCCTCCATACCTGACAGGTGCTACGCCGCTCTACCCGACCAGCCTGTGGAGGCATGGATGCATAGAGGCGTGGAGCAGACGATCTCACCATTGTGCAACATGCCTTGCCGTTGCGTTACACCCCCACACGACCAGTCGGCAGGGCCGTGGCAGTGTCGCGGTAAGGGCCGGACTGTCAGGCTCATGTGAAACATGCCTTACGAGACGAGATCAACCAGGGCGGTGTAGAGGAACAGGAAGAGCGAGTCGCCGATGAACAGGATCAGGCCAATGATCACCGAGACAGTGATCACCACGATGGTCAGGCGGATCGTCTCTTCGCGAGTTGGCCAGACCACCTTGCGCAACTCGCTCCGTGTCTCGCGGAACGTGCGGACGATAGCATTTTCCCGCTGTTCCTTTATATCTTTGGCCACGGCCATTGCTCGGTTCCTATTTGGGATCGAGAATTGTGGATAATCGAGTGAGGAGCCGTCGGAGGGGCGCAGCCCCTCCGAGCCTCCTCAGGAACACGTCTCGTAGCAGTATCGACACCCACGATCCCCAATCCAAATCGGGGCTATTCAATGATCCTGGTGACGACGCCAGCGCCGACGGTGCGCCCGCCCTCGCGGATGGCGAAGCGCAGGCCCTCCTCGATGGCCACCGGCACGATCAACTCCACCCCCATCACCACGT
>DAOUDA010000212.1:0-2491 GCA_034431835.1 Chloroflexaceae bacterium
GGGGACATCGTGGGATAAGGGCGCCTTCTGGCGGGCGCCCGCGCGGCCCCGCGCAGTACCTCCGCGCGGGGCGTAAAGGGGCTTCCGCGAGGGCGCAGCCCTCCCCTTCTAGCCGGGACGTGGGGAAACCAGGTTTCCCCACACCCTGCCAACCGGGCTGTTGCGTTGCGGCGACGTTCGGGGCTATACTGTCGTAAGTTATTGCCTCGTCAGGAGCGCACCACCAATGGCAACCGAAGCACGCCAGGCCACCCTGCGGATGTATTGGGAAGAGCGCGACGAACTGGTACTCAGTCTCGACCCGCTTCAGGGGCATTGGACGGAAGAACAGTACCTCCTGTTGAGCAACCAGACGAATCGCTTGCTGGAGTACACCGACGGCTTTATCGAGGTGCTGCCAATTCCTACCAGGCGCCACCAGGCCATGTCGCTCTTCCTGTTGCTCAGCCTGCTGGCATTTGTACGGCGGCGCGGCGGCGCGGTTTACTATGCGCCCCTGCGCCTGCAGGTGCGCCCGGGCAAGTTTCGCGAGCCGGATCTGCTTCTGGTAACCAACGCGAGTGACCCTCGCGCGCGGGACGAGTTCTGGCTGGGCGCGGATCTGGTGATGGAGATTGTCAACCTCGACGACCCGGCGCGCGACACCGAGGTGAAGTGGGTTGACTATGCCGAGGCCAGGATTCCGGAGTACTGGATCATCAACCCGCTCACCGAGACGATCACAGTGCTGGCGCTCGACGGTGCAGATTATGTTGAGCACGGGGTCTTCCATCGAGGGGAACGGGCCATCTCCAGACTGCTTGACGGGTTCAGCGTGAGCGTGGACGAGGTGTTTGACGCCAGGTAGCTTCGTTCTCAGGCCCTCCAGGCAGGACGTGGGGAAACCAGGTTTCCCCACACCCCTCTCATCGGACGCCGAGGAGGTAAACGATGCGCACAGATATCACCTTCGTCTCGGAGGGAACCAGATGCCCCGCCTGGCGCTATCAACCGGATGCGGCGGGTCCGAGCCCCTGTGTGGTAATGGCTCACGGTTTCACCCTGGTGCGCGAGCAGCGGCTCGCTGCGTATGCGCCGAGCGCTTCGCGCGGGCCGGCATGGCCGCCCTGGTGTTTGACTATCGCCATTTTGGCGCGAGCCAGGGCGATCCGCGGCAACCGCTTGACATTCGCCGCCAGTTGCGCCACCGGGCCGCTGCCATTGCCGTGGCACAGAACGGCGCGTGTAGTCCTGGCCTCCCATCCCACTACCTCCCTTGCGCCAGGTGGCGCCCCCAGTTGGGTTGGCGCCCGTCGATGTCGGTGAAGCCATACGCCTCGGCCAGGCCCCAGGAACTCCAGACCTGCCCCGCCCGCCGGTGCACTTCGGGATCAGCCGCGAGCGCCGCGACCGCCCGGCCCACGTAGCAGGGGGTCTCCGAGGCGATGAAGTGCGGGTCCTGCTTCGCCCCCTCCTGCCAGTTGGCCTCGCTGACGCCGAAGTGCTCTAGCATGGCCTCCGAGCGCAGAAAGCCAGGCGTGACGGCCAGAGCAGTCACGCCGTGGGGGCGCAACTCCTCGGCCATCGCCGTCGCCAGCCGGATGGTCGCGACCTTGGCCAGGTCGTAGAAGAGGTTTCCGCGATAGTCGAGCGTATCGCCATCGGTGATCTCGACGATGAGCCCCTGGCGGCGGGGCAGCATCAGCGGCGCCCCGTAGCGGCTGGTAATGATGTGGGTGTGAACGGCCCGTTCCAGCAGCAAGAGACCCTTTTCGATGGACAGTTCCCAGAAGGGCGCGCCCCACTCCGTTAGCGCATCGCCGCCCCAGATGTCGTTGACCAGCACATCGAGGCGCCCCTGCTCGGCCGCCACGCGGGTGAAGAGCGCCTGGACCTGCTGCTCATCGGTGTGGTCCACCCGGACCGGGATGCCTATCCCGCCGTAACGGGCGACCAGTTCGGCCGTCTCTTCAATCGTTTCGGGGCGCGCCTCGAGGGCGAAGGGGTCGCTGACCGGTGCCGGGGGGCGCGAGACGCCACGCGAAGTCCGGCCCGTGCAGTAGACTGTCGCGCCCGCCTCGCCGAGCATGCAGGCGATCCCCCGTCCCGCGCCTCGCGTCGCGCCGGCCACCACTGCCACCTTGCCGCGGAGGGGTTGGGGCGTTTGAGGATGGTTCATGGATGTGGTCCTTTCAAGCTGGGTTGATGCAAAGGTGGTAAGCCCCAGACCCCAGGTTTCTGGTTGGGTCTGGCGGCTGCCGCGTCAAACCCAACCAGAAACGACCCTGTCGGGTGACGCAGCAGCCCCAAACCCGCTTCTGGAGATGGATTTGCATCAGCCCTGGCAGGGAAGGTAGGGGCTTTGCGCTATCATACCATCGTCGCGCAGGCGGTGTAGAAACGGCCCGGCGGGCGCGGGGAAACCCGGTTTCCCCGATGATAACAACGGAGGACCCGTGATGCTCCAACGGCTGATGGTGCGCACGCCGGCACAGGCGTGTCTGGTGGACAT
>DAOUDA010000213.1:0-3146 GCA_034431835.1 Chloroflexaceae bacterium
TGGCTTGAGCAACCTTGCCGCCTTTCAGCGGTCGATGGCCGCTGCCAGTGATCGGCTCCTCTTCCGGAACTGACTTTGCATCAGCCCTGGCGCACGGCAGGGCCGAAGCCCTGGCTGCGCCAATGCTTCCGCCCAACATACCTCCAGCGCAAGTAATGGTACAATGAGAGAGGTTTTCTTCGACGTGCAACACACTGCGTATGCCTGTCGGGTACCAGGAATCAACCGAACTCGCCTGCCCTGCCTGTAACGCCGCCTTTGAGGCGTCGGTCTGGCTGATCCTCGATGCCCAGGAGGCGCCCGAGGCGGTGGCGGCGCTGCGCCGGGGCGAGTTGAACGTGGTAACCTGCCCGAGTTGCGGCCACCGCGGCCCCGCCAGCGCGCCGCTGCTCTTCCACGACGCGGTGCGCCGCCGGGTGGTCTTCGCGCCTGCCCCCGGCGCCCCCGAGTACGCCTGGCGCGACCAGGCCCGTGACCTGCACGCCCTCCTGGTTGGCTCCCTCGTCGAGGAGCAGCGCCGTCCCTACCTCGGCGAGGTGGATATCGTCCAGGATCTGGCCGGCATCGCCCGCCTCCTGGAGCGCATGGAACGCCGCCCATCCGAGCCGGTGGCACGCCCACACTCCCAGGCCGCCAGCGAGCCCGTAGCCGGGCAGGGTGCACACGAGACGCCTGGCGCCGGCCGCCTCGAGGAGCCACCGCCGCTGCTGGCGGCCGTCGAGGCCATGCTCGCCGCGGATGCGCCGGAGGAGTTCGAGGCCGTCCTGGCCCGCCATCCCGTCCTGCTTGATCCGAGCGCCGATGCGGCCCTGGCGCAACTGATCGAGGTGGCGCTGGAACAGCGCGAGGTCGCCATCGCCGATGGTCTGCGCAATGCCCGCGCCCTGCTGGCCCGTCTGACGGCGACCTCGCGCGGCCAGGTCGCGCCCCCTGCGCCCGCGCCGCCCCTTGACGACCTGCCCGACGTCGCGGTGCAGGCCCTGCTGCGCGCGGCGACGGAGGCCGAGTTGGAGGCCGTCTGCGCCGAACACCCCGTGCTGCTGCGCCCCGAGGCCGATGGCTTGCTGGCCGGGCAGGTGGAACAGGCGCTCGATGAGGGGAACGAACGTCTGGCCCATGCCCTGGAGGAGCGCCGCGAGGCCCTGGCGCGCCGGCGCCCCGCCGCCAGCACGGGGGCTGCGAGCCTCGATGAGGCCATCGAGGCGCTGCTGGTCGCCGAAGGCGAAGAGGCCCTGGTCGAGGTGCTCGATCGCTACCCCGAGTTGCTCGAAGACGCCGCCGCCGAGGCCCTCTGGCAGTTCGCCGCCGAGGCGCGCGCCAGCGGCGATGAGGAACTGGCCCGCTACGCCGTGGCGTGCCGCGAATTGCTGCGCCGCGTCCGCGCCGATCTGGAGCAGTAACCGGAGGCCCTATGCTCAAACGCACCCCGCTCTTCGATGCCCATCGCGCCGCTGGCGCGCGGATGGTTGAGTTCGGCGGCTGGGAAATGCCGGTCCAGTACAGCGGGATCATCGAGGAGCACCACGCGGTGCGGCAGGACGCCGGCCTGTTTGACATTAGCCATATGGGCCGCTTTATGGTTCGCGGCCCCCACGCCGTGACGTTCCTCCAGCACGTCGTTACCTGCGACGTGACCGCCATTCCCATCGGGCAGTCGAGCTACGGCCTGCTCTGCCGGCCCGATGGCGGGATCGTGGATGACATCTTCATCTACCACGTCCCCGATGAGTTTCTGGTAGTGGTCAACGCCGCCAATCGCGACAAGGACCGGGCCTGGCTCCAGGAACACGCCCGGGGCTTCGATGTGGAACTGGAGGATCGCTCCGACCGCTGGGCCATGCTGGCGCTGCAGGGTCCCGCCGCCGAGGCGCTGCTGGTCAACGCCGAAGACTGTGAGACGTCCGAACTGGGCAATCTGCCCTTTCACGGGGTGGCGCTTACCAGTATGTTCGGGGTGAACGTGCTGATCGCTCGCACCGGCTACACCGGCGAGGATGGCTTCGAGTTGTTCTTCGACGCCCCGTATGCCGAGATGATCTGGACGCGCCTGCTGGCCCTGGGGGCGCCCGGAAGCGTGAAGCCCTGCGGCCTCGGCGCGCGCGACAGTCTGCGCTTCGAGCCGTGTCTGGCGCTGTATGGCCACGAGATCAGCGAGACGATCAACCCCTACGAGGCCCGCCTGGGCTGGGTGGTGAAGCTCGATAAGGGTGATTTCGTCGGGCGCGAGGCCCTGGCGGCGATCAAGGCCCAGGGGCCGGCCCGCCGCCTGGCCGGCTTCGAGATGGTCGGGCGGGGCATCGCCCGTGCCGACTATCCGGTGCATGCCCTCAGCGGCGAGCGGGTGGGCCACGTCACCTCGGGGATGCCGGCGCCGACCCTGGGCCAGCCCCTGGGTATCGCCCTGGTGCCCACCCCCCTGAGCGCCGAGGGTGGCGAGTTCGATGTGATCATCCGCGAGAAGCCCGTGCGCGCCCGGGTGATCAAGATGCCGTTCTACAAGCCGCGTTACAAGAAGGCGTGACCCGCGGCGGCGGCAGCCGCGAAAGATATTTTTGGGGGCTGAGCCCCTGCAGACCTTCCCACCGGGCAGGGGGATGGGGAAACCTGGTTTCCCCATCCCCCTACAACCACCTGTGTTCACCTTAGGAGTGCATCATGAGCGTTATTCCCGCGGATCTCCGCTACAGCACGTCGGACGAGTGGGTGCGGGTCGAGGGCGATGAGGTGGTGATTGGCATCACCGACTACGCCCAGGAACAACTCGGCGATATCGTCTACCTCGAACTGCCCCAGGTGGGCGCCACCTTCGCCCCCGGCGACAGCTTCGGGGTGATCGAGTCGGTCAAAGCCTCGTCGGACCTGTACGCCCCCGTCGGCGGCGAGGTCACCGCCGTGAACAGCGTCCTGGAGAACGACCAGCAGCCGATCAACAGTGATCCTTACGGCGCGGGGTGGCTCATCCGCATGCGCCCCTCGGGTGAGGAGGAGGAACTGATGGACGCGGCCGCCTACGCCGCCTATCTCGAGGGGCGGGGCCATTAGAGCCTGTCCGGATAACTCCGGTAGGAAGGTGGGGAAACCGGGTTTCCCCACGCCCCTCCCTGAAAAGGAATCGGACAACCAGGTTATCCGGATAGGCTCTTAGT
>DAOUDA010000214.1:0-8208 GCA_034431835.1 Chloroflexaceae bacterium
GGCTTGAGCAACCTTGCCGCCTTTCAGCGGTCGATGGCCGCTGCCAGTGATCGGCTCCTCTTCCGGAACTGACTTTGCATCAGCCCTGGGCACGAAGGTAGAAGTTGCGCACGCGCCTTTGTATTGTACCACAAGATGCGCCGCGAGGGGGGAGGAATCGCAAGGCGGGCCGGCGCCGATGCCACGGGAGCCAACCCCAGACTCCGGGTTTTTCTCCTTGACAGGGGGGCGCGCAGCCGCCCCAGACCCCGCGGCCCGGGGCGAACGGTGCATCGACCCCGCAAGGCGGGCACTTTGCAAAATCATGTTGCATTCTGTGCAAGATATTGACATGGCGTTGCTATTAGGATAAAATACAAGAGGACTTAAATATTTGTTGCAAGAATAATTCAGGGACCGACGGCGCGCCGTCCGCGCCCCGCACCGGCCACCTGGGTGCAGAGGGTCCTATGCACAACAACGACGACCGTTCCCAACACATCGCCGCCATCGATGAACTCATCCGCCAACTCATCTGGCAGAGCCACAAGCAGTTGCTCCAAACCCTGAGCCGCCCTGACATCGATCTCACCCTGCCGCAAATGGTCACGCTCTTTGCCATTCGTAGCGCGGGCACCTGCCGCATGAGCGAACTGGCCGAGATCACCCAGCAATCGGCAGGCACGCTGACGGGAATCGTGGACCGCCTGATCGCCGAGCACCTGGTGGGAAGGGTACGCGATCTGGACGACCGCCGGGTGGTTCAGGTAACGCTTACGCCGCAGGGAGAGGCGCAACTGGCCCGGGTGGAGCAGGCCCGTCGCGAGGATATGGAACGCATGCTGCGCGGCTTTTCCGACGATCAGGTGGTTGCGCTGGAGCAACTGTTGTGCCAGTTGCTCGGCGGTATCAACGAACTGCTCATCAACGGCAATGGCGCGGCCATCCCCCAGGGGATGGTCAGTACGAACGGCAAACGCGCCCCCGATCGCGCAGTGCACCATAAGCAACCAACCGACACGTATCCTTCCCTGCGGCGGGCCTGAACCGCCATGTGGCGCCCGGTTCCTACGCGTAAGGGCGGGGACGTTCCAATCGGGTACCGTCCTTGGAGAGGAACGCGGGGAGGCTATGCCTCCCCGTCCCTGTTCCGCCTGCGGCGGGCGGAACAAACGCGGAGGTTTATGCGTACCTGTTCAGATTTACCGCAGAGCGCGCAGAGGAACGTAGAGGGTGCCCGTTTTGAAAGCCCTCCGCGCCCTCTGCGGTGCGAACGTGTTCGGCAGATGTGAACACTATATATGCACCTCGCGCCGCCCCCTGCCATAAAGCTGGTATACTATAGCGCGAGCCCTGCCCCGGCAGTTGCAGGACGCTCCGCCGGCTACGGCGCGATCCACACCCAGCGTTGTCATTGCCTATGCGTGTCCTTATTACTGGATCCAGCGGGCAGATCGGCACGAACCTGGCGCTACGCCTGCTGGCCGATGGGCACAGCGTGTTTGGCGTCGACCGCCGCCCCAACCCCTGGACCGGCGCCTTCCCCACCCTGCTCCAGGATCTCGCCGCCCCTCAGCGGGAGTTTCGCGGCGGTATCGGCGGGGCGCCCTACCCTCCCTGTGATGTCGTGGTGCATCTGGCGGCCAACGCCAAGGTGTACGACCTGGTCGAACAACCCCACCGGGCCCTCGAGAATATCAATCTGACCTTCAACGTGCTCGAATACTGCCGGGCCAACGGCCTGCCGCTCATCTTCTCGTCTTCACGGGAGGTGTACGGCGACATCCGGCGCTACCTTACCGAGGAGCGCAGCGCCGATTTTAGCTTTACCGAGAGCCCCTACTCGGCCTCCAAGATCGCCGGCGAGGCGCTGATCTACTCCTACGCCCGCTGCTACGGCGTGCGCTACCTGGTCTTTCGCTTTTCCAACGTCTACGGGCGCTACGATACCGATATTGAGCGGATGGAGCGGGTGATCCCGCTCTTCATTCGGCGCCTGAGCCGGGGCGAACCGGTAACGGTCTACGGCCGTGAAAAGGTGCTGGATTTCACGTATGTGGACGATTGTGTGGATGGCATCGTGCGCGGTATGCAGCGGCTGCTGGGGGGCGAGGTAGTCAACCGGACGATCAATCTGGCCTATGGGCAGGGCAACACGCTTGTACGCCTGGCGGAACTGATCGCCGGGACGCTGGGGGTGCAGCCGCAGATCATTGTCGAACCGGTAAAGCGACCCGGGGAAGTTACCTACTACGTTGCCGACATCACCCTGGCCCGCGAATTGCTGGGGTTCACCCCGCGCGTGCCGCTTGAGGAGGGGGTGCGCCGCGCGGTGGCCTGGTCGCTGCGAGGGGAGGGCTAACCGATGACCGAACGGCAGCCGACCCGGCGGCGCGAGCGGCGGGCGCGCGCGGCGCAGCCGCCATCCACCCCTCAGCGTCCCGCCCCTCCCCCGGCGACGACGACCGACCAGGTCAGCAGCCTGCTGCAACTCTCTTCCTATCTGGTCGCCGTTCTGGACCCGCAGGAGATCCAGGCCGGTCTGGTGGCGCACCTGATCGAGGCGCTGCCCTCGGTGCAGGCGGGCATTCTATGGATCAACCAGAATGGCCGCCTGCGCCCCAGTTCCGTGGCAGGACTGCCACTGGAGCCGCAGACGGCGCAATTGCTGGCCGCGTCTTCGTTGCGCTCGGGCGAGGGCATCGCCGGGGTGGCCTTCCAACGCCTGGAGCCGCAGTTCGTCGAAACGCCGCTGGGCTACCGCGCCACCGCGGAGCAGGTCGCTTCCACGTCAACCAACGCTGCTCTCTTCCAGCAACTGGGTGAACAGTTGCCGCGCAATCTGACCGTCGTCGCGGTTCCCCTTCGTGTCGGCGCCGAGACGCTTGGCGTGCTCGAACTCCTCAATCTTGGCGCCGTTGCCGAAGCAACCTGGCGGCCCCTCGAACGCGCCGATCTGCCGATGCTGCAAACCTTCGCCAACCTCGTCGCGTCGGCGCTCAAGAACGCGCAGTTGTACGCCGAGGCCCAGCGGAACGAGCGGCGCCTGAAGGCCTTCGACGCGGTGGTCACCGCCATTTCCACAGCCGCCGACCTCGATGATATGGTGCGCAGCGTGCTCGACGTGGTGGTGAACCTGCTGCCCGGTACGCGCGGCGCGCTGCTCCTCCGTGAACCGGCCCTTGACCGGCTCGATCTCGCCGCGCAGCACGGCCTGCCGCCGGACTGCGTCGAGGCGCTCAGGCGCCTCCCCGTGGCCGAGGCCCCGTTTGCCGAAGTGGTCCACTACGGGCAGCCGATGCAGCGTCCGTTGCTCGAAGAGCGCGGCGAAGGGGTCTTTCTCAGCCACGGCCTGAACTCCTGCGCCTACTTCCCCTTGCTGGCAGGCGGTACGGTGGCGGGGGTGCTGGCGCTGTTCAGCGATTGTGACCTGAGCCGGCACGCGGATAAAGAGATGCTGATGCCGATCTGCAACCAGGTCGGCTTTGCCATCGCCAACGTGCGCCTCTACGCCGATAGTCAGAGCGAGCGGCGCAAACTCAACACGGTGATCGCCTCAATCGCCGAAGGGGTGCTGCTCTGCCATGCGAGTGGCCACCTGGCAATGGCCAACGACACCGCGCTCACGTTGCTCGGCCTCGACTCGCTGCCCTTCGAGCAACCCCTTGCCGAGATGCCCGATTTTTACCGCATGCGCGATATGGAAGGCCGGCCCCTCGGCCTCGAACAACTGCCCTTCGCGCGGGCGCTCGCCGGCGAAGTGTTCCAGGACTATCGCCTGATCCTCCGCGGCGCCAGCGGCGACGAGACCGTGATGAGCTTCTCCGGGGCGCCCACCCGCGCCGACGATGGCACGATCGAGGGCGCCGTGGTCGTCTTCCGCGACGTTACAACCAGTCAGAAGCTCGAACGGGCCAAGGACGAGTTCCTCGCCGTGGCCGCCCATGAACTGCGCAGCCCCCTCGCCGCCGTGCGCTCCTACGCCGACCTGCTGCTGCGCCGCGAGCAGCAGCGCAGCGAGGCCGACCCTCGCGATCTCCACGGTCTGACCATTCTGTCGCAGCAGGTGACGCACATGCTGCGCATGGTGGACAACCTGCTCGATGTCTCGCGCATTGATGCCGGACAACTCGATCTGCAGATCCAGCGGGTGAACCTGTTGAACCTGGCGACCCAGGTGCTCGATCAACAGCGCCCCGCGGCCGGGAACCGCACCCTGGCGCTGCTGCACGACGCCGAGGATCTCTTCGTCGAGTGCGACTCGCTGCGGATCAGGCAGGTATTGACCAACCTGATTGGAAACGCGATCAAGTACAGTCCCCCGGAGAGCGAGATCACCGTCAGCCTCCGGCTGCTCGATGCCGAAAGCGATGAGGCGCGGGCGCTCGGCGGTCCGGGGGTGCTGGTGCGGGTGACGAATCAAGGCGCCGGCATCCCCCCTGAGCAGCAAACGCGGCTGTTCCAGCGCTATTACCGAGGGCGCAACAGCCGCGCCGAGGGTCTGGGTCTTGGTCTCTATCTCAGCCGGCAGTTTGTGCAGATGCACGGCGGGCGGATCTGGGTCGAAAGCGTCGAAGACGCCGGGAGCAGTTTCGTGTTTACCCTGCCGCTGCAGCAAAAGCCAGACCAGGAAGCGCCGGCAAGCCAGAACAGTGAGTGATGATCAGGTTGCCCGTGGGCAGGGGCGCGGGTTGCCCCACCGCGGGTCCCGGCGGGCAGGGGATGGGGGAAACCTGGTTTCCCCCGCTTTTGATCAGGGAAGAAGGAAGCGCATGCGTTTTAAGGAGCACATTCGTGGACTTCCCGCCTACAAGCCGGCCAGGCTCCTTGGCGGGCCGGCGACGGCGATGGTCAAGTTGTCGTCGAACGAAAATCCCCTCGGTCCTTCGCCAAAGGCCATGGCGGCGCTGCAGGCGGCCATCGGCCAGGCGCACCGCTACCCCGACTCGGCCAGTCTGGCGCTGCGGCAGGCCCTCGCCGCCAGGGCCGGTCTGGACGTGGCCCACGTGACCTGTAGCAACGGCTCCGACGAGTTGATCCTGCTGCTCTGTCTGGCATTTCTCGAGCCGGGCGACGAGGTGGTGCTGGCCGAGGGCACGTTCATCAGTTATCTGCTGCGGACGCTGGAAATGGGCGCCACGCCGGTGCGGGCGCCGCTGCGAGCCTACACCTACGACCTTCCACGGATGGCGGCGGCGATTACCCCCCGCACCCGCCTGGTGTTCGTGTGCAACCCCAACAACCCCACCGGCACCGCCGTGGACGCCGACGAGGTCTTCGCCTTTGTGCGGCATGTGCCCGACGATGTGCTCATCGTGATGGATGAAGCCTACGTGGAGTTCGCCGCCGGCCCCGACTACCCTGACCTGCTGCCCGAGGTCCGCGCCGGGCGGCCAAACCTGATTCTGCTCCGCACCTTCGCCAAGATCTACGGCCTGGCGGGGTTACGCCTGGGCTACGCCTATGGCCACCCCGAGGTGATCGCCTACCTCGAACGGGCCAGACCGACCTTTAATGTGAACCTGCTGGCCCAGATCGCCGGCCTGGCCGCGCTGGAGGACGACGAGCACGTGGCCCGCAGCCGCGCATACGCCGACCGTTGTCGGACCTTCTTTATGCGCGAACTGGAGGCCATGGGAATGGCGCCGATCCCCAGCCGGACGAACTTCGTCGCGGTGCCGGTGGGTGACGACGCGGCGGTGAGCGAGGCCCTGAGCGCCCGTGGCTTCACCGTAACGCCGCTGGCGGGTTGGGGCGTACCCGGGGTCATCCGGGTTTCCTTCGGCACCGAAGCGCAGAATCGGGGCTTTATCGCTGCGCTGCGGGAGGCGCTGGGACGGTCCTGGGGCACTGACCGGAATGCTTGATCCACCGAGGGCGCTGAGCCGTGTGGCTCGCGGCGCTCGTGCCGCCATCGTTGCGGATCAACCTTTTCGAGAAACGCTATAGCGGCTCACCACGGTGGTTTTGCAGGGCGCCCACGGGAGAGTGCGGGAGGGCCGGGGCCTTCCGAAAAACACTACCCCGCCACCATCAGCGTGGTAACCAGACCCTTCCATCCGACGCCTATGTTCGTATCAGAAGAGGGGTAATTGCTCAACAATGGGCCGAGGCGCGTAGAGGCGCGCCAGTTCGGCGGGCGTTCGCCCGAAGAAGCGCCCATCGAGGGTGACAAAGTCGCGCGCGCGGGCAGCCTGCGTGCCAAGGCTGGTGAGGTGGCGCAACTTGCGAAAGGGGTGCAACTGGCGCAGACGCACGATGCGGGCAACGCTGAGCGGGCCCAGGCCCGGCACGCGCAGCAGTTGCTCGGGATCGGCGGTGTTCAGTTCTATCGGGAAGCAGCCAGGGTTGGCCAGCGCCCAGGCCAGTTTGGGGTCGAGGTGCAGCGGCAGGTCGCCCGTGGCGTCGAACGGTAATTCAGCCTGCGAAAAGCCGTAGCCGCGCAGCATCCAGTCGGCCTGCTGCAGGCGCTGGACACGCGCAAGGGGCGTGGGAGGAGCTTCGGCAAGGGGCGTGCCGGGGATGGGCCGGAAGGCCCCGAAGTAGACCCGGCGCAATCCGAGCTCACGGTAGAGCCACGCGCCGGTCGCCAGCAGATCACGATCGCGCTCGCCGGCGACGCCCACCACGAACTGGGTGGCCGTACCCGCGGGCAAGGCGCCGTTCCGCTGCCACTCGCGGGCCCAGAGCAGGCGCTCGATCAGGTCGGTGTGCCACTGGCGCTCCGGGGAGACGCGCCGCAGATGCTCGGCGGAGGGCGCTTCGAGATTGAGGCTGAGCCGATTGGCAAGACGCGCGGCCCGCTCAAGATCGGAAACGGAGACCCCGGGCAGCAACTTGATGTGCACGTAGCCGTCGTAGGCGTGCTTCACGCGCAGCGCCTCGACCCCATCGAGCATGCGCCCGATGGCGGCGCCGACATCGCCGTGCACAGCGGTGGCAACGAAGAGGCCTTGCACCGCGCCGGCGTGGTAGCGGGGCAAAAAGGCGGCGGCCAGTTCCTCCGGCTCAAGGCTGGCGCGCGGGCCATCGCTGGCCGCCCGTAACGGGCAGTATGCGCAGTTCCAGACGCACACGTTGCTCGTCAGCACCCGGAAGAGAGGTTGCGCCCGGCGGGTAGCGCCGCCATCGTCGGAGGCGGCCCCGGCAGCGGTCCGCGGCGTGAAGCGCCGTCCCGGCGTCGCAAGAGAGGCGCAGAGGTCGTAGCGCGCCGCGTCGGCCAGCAGATCGAGTTTGGCGTCGAGGTCCATGACGGGTATATTGTACCGTAAGAGGACGTAACGAAGGAGAGGATCGCATGGAGGCCAACCTCAACGGGATCCGCGTGCGCTTCGATGACGTGGGGACGGGACCGGCGGTGCTGCTGCTGCATGCCTTTCCGCTGAGCGCAGCGATGTGGCAACCGCAGATCGAGGCGCTACGGCGCCGCTACCGGGTCATTGCCCCCGACCTGCGGGGCTTCGGCGGCAGCGACGCGCCTCCTGGCCCCTACCTCATGGATACGCTGGCCGACGACGCGGCGGCCTTGCTGGAACACCTGGGTGTGCCGCGAGCGGTGGTGGTAGGTCTCTCGATGGGCGGGTACATCGCCTTCGCCTTCTGGCGCCGCCACCGCGACAAAGTTGCGGCCATGGTTCTGGCCGATACGCGCGCCGGCGCCGATAGCGAGGAAGGGCGGGCGACCCGCGAAACCAATGCGCGCCTGGCCGAAGAGCAGGGCGCCGGGGCAATTGCCGACAAGCTGATCCCCAATCTGGTCGCCCCGGGCGCCGGGCCAGAGGTGCGCGACACGCTACGGAAGCTGATTACAGCCAACAGTTCCGATGGCATCGCGGGCGCCTTACGCGGTATGGCCGCGCGGGTCGACTCCGGCCCTGACCTGCCCGGCATTGACGTTCCGGTGCTGGTGATCGTAGGCGAGGAGGACGGCCTGACCCCGCCCGCCGAGGCCGAGCGCATGGCGGCAAAGTTGCCCAACGCCACCCTCAAACGCATTCCCGCCGCTGGCCACCTCAGCAACCTGGAGCAACCCGAGGACTTCAACGCGGCGCTGCTCGAGTTCCTTGACAGTCTGCCGCTGTAGCGCACCGCAGCGTTGCTCGAATGGTCCGCAAAGCCAGGCCGCCGAGCCATAACATAGTCCGTAAAGTAAGTTTCGTGGCAAGTTCCGCCCCCCTCCCAACCTCCCCCCACCGGGGGGAGGCGCCCGGCTCCCTCCCCCAGCGGGGG
>DAOUDA010000215.1:0-8788 GCA_034431835.1 Chloroflexaceae bacterium
GGCGGCCGATGCTGGCGGCGGCGGCCTCGACCTGGCTGAGGTCGGCGGCGCCGTTGGGGCCCATCGGGGTGCCGACGGTGATGAACACCAGGTCGGCCCCTTCGAGCGCCACGGCGTAGTCGTCGGTGAAGCGCAGGCGCCCGGCGCGCATGTTCCGTTCCAGCAACTCCTCCAGTCCCGGCTCGTAGATCGGCGCCTTGCCGCTGCGGAGGAGTTCGAGCTTCTCCTGGTTAATCTCAACACACGTGACCGTATTCCCCAGGTCGGCAAAGCACACACCGGTGGTAAGTCCCACGTACCCGGTGCCAACGACGCAAATCGTTCTCAATGTCGTGCTCCTTTGTGGTGTTGGGCGCCCAGGGGACGCCGGTGATCAACGATGTTCCACTTGCTTGAACGCGATGCGCGGCGCGAAAGATACCAGGGCGATCCGAGAGGTCCGTGAAGTAAGTTTCCTGCTGCTTCACACTCCAGCGGGCCTCACAATTCTACCTCAATCCCGTAACCAGATTCGCTGGCGCGAGCGAGGGCCAGGGCCGCCACGGCCACATCCTGCGCGGCGTTGCCTACCGATTTGAAGAAGGTGATCGCTTCGGGAGCGGGACGCCCCGGCGCGTTGCCGGCGGCCACCTCCCCCAGTTCGCCGATCACGTGCTCCTCGGTGATCCAGCCCGCGTCACGGGCCTGGATGAGGTCACCGGCCTCGGACCAGGCGGCGCGCCGTTGATCCACCACCACGTGGGCGCGGGCCACCGTTGCGGGCGGGATCTCGGCCATTGAAGGCTTGTAGGAGCCGACGCCATTGATGTGCGTGCCGGGACGTACATCGCTATCGGCGAAGAGCGGCGTTGGCGCGGCGGTGGCGGTGCAGATCACATCGGCCTCGGCCAGCGCCCGGACGGCATCAGGTGCGATGCGAATGTCCTGCCCCAGGCCGGCGGCCCGCAACCGTTCGACCAGTTGTTGCGCCCGGTCGGGGGTGCGATTCACGATCCAGATGCGCTCAATCGAGCGCACGGCGCACACGGCGAGCGCCTGTGGCAGGGCCTGGGCCCCGGCCCCGAAGAGCGCCAGCACGCGCGCGTCGGAGCGGGCCATATGGCGCGTTGCCACCCCCGAGGCTGCCCCGGTGCGCAAAGCGGTGAGATAGGCGCCATCGAGCGTGGCCAGCGGTCGTCCCGTCTCCGGGTCAAACAGATTGACGAGCGCGTAGATGCTCGGCTCGCCCCGAGCGCGATTCTCCGGAAAGACCGAGACTACCTTAACGCCGAGGGCGGGCATTGGCGCTCCCGCGAGGCGCGCGGGCATCACGAAGCTCACCGCCTGGCGCGTGGGGGTTTCGACGTGGATACGCAGGGGAACATCAGCCTGGCCGGCCGAGAGGCGCACAAAGGCGCTTTCGACGGCATCAATCGCAGCCGGCATCGGCACGGCCCGGCGCACATCATCAGCCGAAAGGATGCGCATTGCTTCTATCTCCGGGTGCAGACAGCGGGGTTGGGGGAGGACAGGGAAACCAGGTTTCCGCACGCCCCTCTGCCAGAGGGGAGGGTCTGGGAGGGCCTGGCCCTTCCAGGAACTGGTCCCTAAACCATGTGAGGTGTGAGCCACACGTCGGCTCACACCTCACATGTCAATTGCCTGACGCCAGGCGATCCTTCGAGGATGTCATGGCGCGCCGCGGCTTACGGGCGTTACCCGGCGCTCTCGGCGGGCGCTTCGGCAACCGTCACGGCGGCGGGGGCCGGGGCGGGGGGTGTGGCCTCACCCTCGGCGGGCCGGCTCTCGCCCTCGTTCACCCGGCGGAGCGAGAGGCCCATGCGCTGCCGCTGGCGATCGAGGCTGATCACCTTGGCCGTCACCGTCTGTCCGGGCTGCAAGACATCGCGCGGCTGGACCTGCGGGTCCACGTCCAGCTCGCTGGCGTGGATCAGGCCCTCAACGGCCTCCTCCACCTGCACGAACGCGCCGAAGGGGGTGACGTTGGTCACCGGGCCGGACACGAGCTGGCCCAGGGTATAGCGCTGGTCAATGGTCTCCCAGGGATTGGCCTGCAACTGGCGGATGGAGAGGCCGATGCGCTCGCGTTCGCGGTCAATTTCGACCACCACCACCTTGACTTCCTGGCCGGGCTGCAGCACCTCGCGGGGATGGTTGACCCGCTGCCAGCTCAGTTCGGAGATATGGGCCAGGCCATCGGCGCCGCCAAGGTCAATGAAGGCCCCGAAGTTGGTGAGTTGATTGACGCGGCCGGTAAGCACGTCACCGGGCTGCAACTCGGTGAGCAGCCGGTGCTTCTGCGCCTTGCGCCACTCCTGGGTCGCGCTGCGTTCGGAGAGCACCAGGCGGTTGCGTTCGCGATCCACCTCGATGACCTTGAGGGGGATCTCCTGGTTGACCATCTTCTGCAGCGCCTGCTGCCGCTCCTCGGCCGCCGTGCGCCCGTGGAGCTGGGCCACCTGGGAGGCGGGTACAAAGCCGCGGATGCGGTTGAACTGGACGAGCAGACCGCCCTTGTTGAAACCGATCACCTTGCAGCGCGTAATGCCGCCGTCCTTAAACAACTGCTCGGCGTACTCCCAGTCCTTCGCCACCTGAACCATCGTCAGCGAAAGAATGAGATCGCCGTCGCGGTTTTCGGGCTCCTGGACGTAGACCTGGATCGTATCGCCAACATTCAGACCGTTGAGGAACTCCTCACCCATTTGCCGGAGATCCTGGGCGGGGATCACGCCTTCGCGTTTCGTTCCGATTGAGACCAGGATGCCGTTATCCTCGATTTGCATAACCAGCCCCTCGCGCAACTCACCGCGCTGCGGGCGAGCGTAATCATACTCATCGAGCAGCCTGGTCCAGTCGAGTTCCTCGTTGCTTTCCAGGGTCTCTTGATCCGGTTGCACCGACATGCTTCAAAGCCTCCTGCCAGAAAGGTAATGTTGTCGCAACATCGCGACGCGGACCATAAAAAAGCGCCGCCTGCGCTGCAAGCTGGCGCGTAATGGCTATGCGCTTTATCTCCACGGATGCTCTTCGCGCTTTTGGACGCGAAAACATCTATCGGCGCCTGCTGCAGGCTCCGCGAAATGGCTGGCTCTCCGATGCCATGAAACAGGTTACTGGCTGGAGGGTCGAACCGCAGCGGATGTCACGACTATGTTTTACAATGTGCGGTATTATAGTGGAGGTGCGAATAAAAGTCAAATCTTCAGGGTACGCGGCAGGGCTCGTGCAAAGTCCGTGGGGCGGCGTAGCCGCCCCGTACCCCGCCGTGGGAGACGGACTTTGCGCAAGCCCCGGGGTATGGGGAAAGCTGGTTGCCTCATACTCCTCCAACCGGCCAATGTTAGAAAACCGGAAAGGAATCGCCAACAATGGAGCGGCAGGAGCCAGTCGGCGTTCTGTTTGTGTGTATGGGTAACATCTGCCGTTCGCCAATGGCCGAGGCAGTCTTTCGGCGCCATGTGGCGGCCGCCGGCCTCGATGAGCGCTTTTTCATCGACTCCGCGGGGACAGGGAGCTGGCACGTGGGTGAACCGCCCCATCATGGCACCCTTGCCGTCCTGTCCCGACGCGGCATCGACCCGGGCAACCAGCGCGCGCGGCAGATTACCCGCAGCGATTTCGACCGCTTTGACTATATTGTCGCGATGGACCACGAGAACCTCGCCGCGCTCCAACGGCTCCGTCGCGATACTCGCGCCCAGGTCAGTCTGCTCCTCTCACACGCCCCTGGCCTGAGCGTCCGCGAGGTCCCTGATCCGTACTACTCCGGCGGTTTTGACCAGGTCTTCGACCTGGTCGATGCCGGTTGCCGGGGCTTGCTCGCCCATATCCGCGAACGGGAAGGCATGCTATGACAACGCTCCCTCCCGCGCTGGTGGAGGCGATCACAGCGGCTGCCGGCGGCCCGTTGACGCGCGTTGAACCCCTTGGGGGCAGTTTCGGCGCGCAGTTGCTGCGGGTGACGGCAGGCGGACAACGTTTCGCCCTCAAGTGGGCCATGGGCGGCGCGGCAGCGGCCATGGTCGTCGCCGAGGCTCACGGGTTGCGCGCACTGGCGGCTGCCGGCGCCGTGCGCGTGCCCGGGGTCATCCTGGCGCTGGAGGTCACGGAGACGCAACCCGCCGCCGTGCTTAGCGAGTGGCTCGACGGCGGCGACATGCGCCCCGATCATGCCGCGCTGGGTGAGGCCCTTGCCGCCCTGCACCGTCAATCGGCCCCGGCCTACGGCCTGGAACGGGATAATTTCATCGGTGGGACGCCCCAGTTCAACAGCTGGATGGAGGACTGGGTGGCCTTCTTCCGCGAACGGCGCCTGCGCCCGCAGATCGAACGCGCCGCGCGCGCCGGCTTACTGCCGGCGGAGCGCCGCCGCGCCCTCGAGCGGCTGATGGGTCGCCTCGATGCGCTCCTCGGCGGAGTGCGCCGATCCCCGGCCTTGATCCACGGCGATCTCTGGGGAGGCAACGTGGTGGCGGCGCCCGGCGGTGTGGCCGCGCTGATCGACCCGGCGGTTTCCTACAGCGACCGTGAAGCCGAACTGGCCTTCACCGAGCTATTTGGTGGCTTCTCCGCCCGCTTCTACGCTGCCTACAGCGCCGCCTGGCCCCCTGAACCGGGTTATGCCGACCGCCGCGATCTCTACAATCTGTACCACCTCCTGAACCACCTGAATCTCTTCGGCGCAGGCTATGGCGCTCAGGTGGACGCTATCGCCCGGCGCTATGGCGGGTGAGCGTAAGGCAGGGCCCGCCCATGGCGGGGCGCACAACTTGTCGCCCCGGCATTCATACCCGACGCTATGACCAACCGGCTGGAACCGATGCTGCATGATCTTGCCGGCCTGTGCGCGGCGCGGGGCGCGCGGGCCTGGCTCACGGGTGGCGCGGCCCGCGACCTGGCGTTGGGGCGCGCGCCCTCCGACCTGGATGTCGCGGTCTCTGGCAACGGCTTCGAACTGGCCCGCGCCTTCGCCGACGCCCACGGTGGGGCCTTCGTGGCCCTCGACGCCGAACGCGATACGGGCCGGGCGGTGCTCGCCGGGTCACCGCCACTGACAGTAGACATCGCCCGCCTGCGCGGCCCTGACATCGAAGCCGATCTGCGGCTGCGCGACTTCACCATTAACGCCCTGGCCCTGCCCCTCGATGCCGCTCTGCGCCTGCCGCCTCCGCCCGCGGCGCTGATTGACCCGACCGGCGGCCTGGCCGACCTCCGGGCAGGCATTTTGCGCCCCTGCGGCCCCACCAGCCTGCTTGACGACCCGTTGCGCGTGTTGCGGGCCGCACGGCTCTGCGCGACCCTCGATCTGCGCCCCGCCCCGGAACTGGCCGACCTGGCCCGCGCCGCCGCCCCGGGCCTTGAACAGGTGGCCGGTGAGCGCGCCCGCGACGAACTGCTCAAACTGCTAGACGCTCCCGCCGCCGCGCCGTGGCTGCGCTTCCTCGACGCCTGCGGCGCCCTGACCCGTCTGATCCCCGAGCTGGAGCCTGGCCGCGCCTGCGAACAGCCCTATGTCCACTTCCTGCCGGTGCTGGCGCATATGCTGGAGACCGTGGCCGCCCTGGATTGGCTGCTCGGCGGCCCCGCCAGGGTCGAGGCGCTGCCCGTGGCGGTACTGACCCACCCGGAGCTTAGCCGAAGCCTGCCCTTCGCCGCGCCCCTGCAGGAGCTCATGGCGGAACGCCGCGCCGGCGGGCACCGCCGGCAGGCCCTGCTGAAACTGGCGGCCCTGATCCACGACAACGCCAAGCCCCAGACAAAGGCCGTCCATCCTGATGGCAAGGTCAGCTTCTACGGCCATCAGGAGCTTGGCGCGGACGCGGCGGTGCAGATCGGGCGGCGCCTGCGCCTCAGCCGCAACGACATTCGCTACGTGGAACTGGTGGTGCGCGAGCATATGCGCCCGGGGCAACTGCGCGCCGTGGAGGTGCTTACGCCGCGCGCCCTGTACCGCTTCTTCCGCGACCTTGGCGACGCCGGCCCCGATGTGCTGCTCCACGAACTGGCCGACCACCTGGCGACCAGGGGGCCGCACGTGGATCCGGAGGGTTGGGTGGCGCACCTGGCGTGGACCGGGGCGCTGCTGGCCCATTACTACGAGCCGGCGCCCACCCGGCGGACGCCGCTGATTGATGGCCACGGGTTGATGATGGCCCTGGGGATCGGGCCGGGACCGCGGGTCGGCGCGTTACTGCGCGAAATCGCCGAGGCGCAGGCGGCGGGTGAGATTGCGACGCGCGAGGAGGCAATCGAACTGGCCAGGCAACGAATGGCGGCTAACGATGTCCGATAGGCCGAAGCGCCGACGTAGCCGGCGCTTCGGCCCTACCTAACGTTCGCGTTTCCCTTCGACCTTGATGCTCAGGCGCAACTCCTCGGTGCGCTGGCGGTCGTCACGGGCAGGGGGACGCTCTTCGTTGAGCAACGGCAGGAGTACCAGGGTCAGCACCATCATCACGGCCAGCAGAACGGTAGGGAAGTGATTGATCCACTCAACCATCGGCTACTCCTTAGCTGCAGACGAGGCAGCCAGCGCGGCACATTACCCCGGATCGGTCATCCCTCCTCCACGGGGGGCAGAGGTGCTTTGTCCCTACGAGAAAGGATAAGGTGCTCCTTCCGGGGGCCCGTGGCCCTCAAACCCACGCTCGCGGCGGACTGACAACGTAACATTACCCTGTGCATCCTACGAAAGAAGGCTTACCCGGGCAATGAGAGCCATCTGAGTTGTGACTGAAGGTGTCGGACGGTTCGAACCGCCGTGGATCTCACGTCTCAGGGCGGCGGCGCGCCTGCGACCGGCGCGGAGCGGACGCGCGATAGCGCGCTGCTGAAGCGGTGGCGCTACTTCAGCACGTCGCGCACAATCTGCTCGAGCCGGTCAAGCGGAAAGGGTTTGGGGAGGTAATAATCGACGCGCTGTTCGCGGGCGCGCTTCTCGAGTTCCGGAGAGGCATAGGCAGTGATCATCACCACCCGGGTATCGGGCGACGTCTCCTTAATCGCCGCGGCGAGTTGCAGGCCATTCATACCCGGCATATTGTAATCGGTAATCACCAGGGGAACCGGACGCAGGGCAATCTGGGCCAGGGCCTCCACTCCTCCATGAACCGTGACGATATCATAACCGCCGGTCAGATCGCGCATCAAACGATGGAGAATGATCAGAATGTCAGGCTCGTCTTCGACGAGAACAATGGCCGAATTGCGACCTGGAACATCGGGCATGGGCGCCACTCCTCAATTCGCTTGAGATGTCTATGCGGCTTTGCCGTACACAACGGAGATGAAAACACGTTTTCTTGGGGGGAGGACGGCGCTCTCCCGGACCCTCCCATCGGGCGGGAGCGGGGTACTGGCAGGAGGATTGCGTCCTCCCAAACCCTGCCTTTCGACCGAGGGGTGAGGAAACCTGGTCTTCCCATTTCCGTATCAGGTGGACAAAAGCCGACGAACGAGCATTACGGCGCTAAGTAACGGGTATTGTAACATACCGGGTGTACCGGGGCAAGCGACGCTGTACGTGCACCAGGCAAAAAATGGTACAGTAAGCCACCGCCCCGCGCGGGGGCGGGCGCCTGGTAGGAGCCTCTATGACGCAGCTTGTCGGCATCTTTCTCAACGTCCTCGTGCCGGTGTTCTCCCTGGTTCTGCTCGGCTACCTGACAGCTCCACGTTTACAACTGGAGACCCGCACCCTCTCGCGCTACGCCTACTTCGTGCTTACTCCGGCCCTGGTGTTCATGACCCTGAGCCAGACGCGCATCGAAGTGACCCTGGCCGGGCGGATGGTCGGCTTCATCACCCTTGTCTATGCCGGAACGATCATCGTTGCCTTCGTCACAGCGCGCCTGCTGCGGCGGCCGGCGGCGATGACTGCGGCCTATGTGATGATCGCCGCCTTCGGCAACGTGGGCAACTTCGGGCTGCCGATCGTCCAGTTCGCCGAGGGGCCGGAGGCCCTCGGTCTGGCCACGCTGTACTTCCTGTCCAATCTGGTGCTGGCCTTTATCGTCTGCGTCACGGCGGCCAACTTCAGCCGGGGCATCAATCTGGGGATGGTGGGACGGGTCTTTCGCACCCCCGCGCTGATCGCCCTGGCCCCGGCCCTGGCGGTCAACGCGCTCAACATCAGCCTGCCGGCGGTGGTCACCCGGCCCCTCGAGTTGCTCTCGGCGGCGCTGATCCCGACCATGCTGATCGTGCTGGGGGCCCAGTTGTCCGAGGCGGGGATCCCCCGGCTCAATCGGGATATGCTGATCTCCAGCGCCGTCAGGCTGATCGGTGGTCCGCTGATTGCCTTCAGCACCGTCGGCTGGTTCGCCCTACCGCCCCTGGAGCGCAACGTCGGCATTCTTCAGGCCAGTATGCCCACGGCCGTCCTGGTATCCATCATCGCTATGGAGAACCGCCTGCTGCCGGAGTTTGTAACCGCGACCGTGCTCTTCTCGAACGTGATCAGCATTACCACCCTGGCGGTGGTGTTGTTGTTGTTGTAGGAGGTAGAGCTTGCGGCGGGAAGAGGGGGGGCGGGCATCGCCCTCGCTGCGCGCTTCCAGATATTCGGTTGCACAGCCCTTGCACTGGAATTGGTTGCTTGAGATCGCGAAGTAATGTATAATGGCTGCCGCGGTTTTTCCCTTTCACGTACAGATGCTCAGGAGCAACCATGAAACGACGCGAGTTTCTCCGTGGCGCCGCAGCCGGTGTCCTTGGCGGTCTCGGAATGACCCTGGCGGCGTGCGCCGGCGCGCCCGCGGCGCCGCCGGCGGGTGGCGGTGCGACG
>DAOUDA010000216.1:0-2162 GCA_034431835.1 Chloroflexaceae bacterium
GGTCCGGGTCGTACAACTCGCTGAGCGGCGCCGTATTCGCCAGCCGTCCGGCGGTGTAGAAAATCAAAAAATCGACGCCATGCAGCCGGGGGTCGGCCAGGAGGCCGGTCAGGAGCATGGCATAAAATCCGCCGCTCAGTGTGGCAATGGCCAGGGTGATAGCGAACGGCGCTCGCCGGCGGCGGGGTCGCCCGGACGGGGGCGTCGCAGGCAGTGTTTCGAGAGCTGGCGCCTGAGAGGCAGGCGGCGGTGATGGGGTCATAGCGTTCCTGTGCTTGCGCGAAGGCGACATCCCTTGCTGTAGTGTACCCTATGAGGCGTACCAGCAGGCTACGGGGGCGCGCCGGATAATAAGGTGTGGAGGTGAAGGCCGGACCATAAAGCTCGTTTGAAACGTACCGCAGAAGGGATGTCGCCGTACCATTCCACCGTACCCAATCCTGACTCCTCAATGACGTGGTTGCCCAGATCGTTCAGCGATTCAATCGCGAGTTGCAGGAATCGCTCCGCGCTGCCATAACGCTCAGGATTGGCGGCAAATTTGTCATACGAATACCGTTGCAACCGTTGCAACTGGCGCAGGATCGCCAGATACTCGTCCAGATCTCTTCGAAGAACTCCGCCGCCCCCGCCTCAGAGTTGCAACTGGCGCAGGATCGCCAGATACTCGTCCAGCTTCTCCAGTCGTCTGCGGATGATCTCAGGCCGGATCATGCAGCCTCCTCTGCTTATACGCCTGGCGCTGAACATCCAGGTAGGGCCGGAAATCCAGGAACTGGCGCATGATTTTTGAAAAGTACGCGCCGTGATCAAAGTCGGCGGCCCGGTAGACCAGCCGGTTGTGGCGCACCGCTTCGTGTTTGAGAACGATGTCGTTCGTGTCGAGGGTGACCAGATCCACCCGGCAGAAGCCCGCTCGCGCCAGATCGGCCAGGATCGCCAGCTTTGGCATGGCGCCCGTTTCCGGTCGCGGAACGACCGCCAGATCGAGATCGCTCTCCGCGTGCATTCTTCCGGTCGCGGCCGAACCGAAGAGATACACGGCGTGGATCTCAGGATACCGCGCGAAGATGTTCGCCAGATGTTCCAGGTTCGGGAAGGGAGCGTGGCGCATCAATCGTTCTCCGGCGCTGCGGTTGTGGGCCTGCTGGCATCCATACAATGATCGACCGTGATGCGCATTGTAGCATTCTCCGGGTGGGTTTGCGCCACGATTGTGGTATAGTGCCGGAAGCGCGGGTTGGAGAGGGCATGCGGAAACCCGCTTTTCCCGCACTCTCGCCCACAAGGAAGGTTTGGGAGGGCGAAGCCCTCGCTGGATAAAACTTCTTCGGACCTTATCGGTTTGCCGGACCGGTGAGGTCTGGGAGGCGGGCACGATGACGGACGCGATCGCTACTGAGCGGCTGGCGGCCCTGCGCGCCTGGTGCGCGCGGCGGGGGATCGTGGTCGCGGCGCTCTTCGGTTCGCGCGCCACCGGGCGCGCCCGCGACCAGAGCGACTACGACCTGGCGCTCACCCCCGCTTCCCCTCCCGCCGAACGGCTGGACTGGCAGGCCGAGCTGGAGGCCATGCTCGACCGGGACGTGGATCTGGTCTTCCTGTCACCCGAAACCGACCCGGTGCTGGGCTGGGAGATCGCCCGCCATGGCCGCCTGCTCTACGAGGCCCGGCCGGGGGACTGGACGGCCTGGCGCGCCCGGCTCTGGCACGCCTACAACGACGCCCTGCCCTTCCGCCGCGCCCTGGAGGAGTCCCTGCGGCGCTACGCCGAGGAGGTGCGGCGTGTCACGTGAGGTGCTGGCGCGCAAACTGGCCCGGCTCCGCCGGCTGGTGGAGGATCTCCGCGCCTTCGAGCATGCCAGCCAGGCCGAGATTGAGGCCCACCACTACGCCATCGAGCGCATCCTCGAACTGCTGGTTATGGTTGCCAGCGACCTGCTCTTTCACATGCTGGCGGAGCGGGGCCTGTCCCCTGGCTCTTACCGAGAGGCGTTCAAACAGGCCGGGCGCGAAGGGCTGTTGCCGGCGGATCTGTCCGACAACCTCCAACGCGCGGCGGGTATGCGGAACATCCTGGTGCATCTCTACGAAACAATTGACTACGCCGTGGTGCACCAGAGCATCGGCCCCTTCCTGCGCGACTTCAGCCGCTTCATCGC
>DAOUDA010000217.1:0-5763 GCA_034431835.1 Chloroflexaceae bacterium
GTCAGGCCCTCGGCGAGCAGCCGGGCGGCCAGGCGACAGGCGGCGGGCGCATCGGCGCAGCGGAGCAGAAGGGCCTCCCGCGCCGCCGGGAGGGGGCGCAGGCTGAAGGTCAGATCGCGGAGCGTGCCGAGGTCGAGCGCGCCACCAGCGAGGGCGCGGTGCAGCCCGTAGCCGGTGGCGCGCTTGATGGTGGGGCCGCCAGCGACCAGGGGTTCGGCGGCGCCCGCCTCGAGCGTGGCCGCGCGCACGTAGCGCCCGATGGGGCCATAGCGCAGCATGCGCCTCCCGCCGACATTGCGCGCCACCAGCTCGGCCAGAGACCTCCCTGGCGTCAGCGGGAAGATCGGCAGGCACAGGCCGTGGGGCGCCAGCGCGACGTTAAGCTCCTCGATGGGCGTCGTGGCAGGCGCGGTGGCCAGCAGCGCGCCAGGCTGGAGGGTCAGGTGAGGGTTAAGTGACATAGCTTTCGAGAACTCACGTGCAGGAATGCGGGGGCCTTCAGCCCATAGCCGACCCTCCGTTCCAATGTGGCATGGTGAGGCCGTGCCGGCCCTGGTAACAAGGGCGAACCCCAAACTCCGCGTTTTTCGCTAACCTTGTCGGGCGGCCAGGCCGCTCCAAACCTGCTGCTAATATTACAACGAGGGCCGTCATTCCGAGCGCAGCGAGGAATCCCGCTGTGATGGCATGCCGAGGATAGTGTTCACATCTACCGAACACGTTCGCATCGCAGAGGGCGCGGAGGGCTTCAAAACGTTTACCCTCTCCGTTCCTCTGCGCGCTCTGCGGTACATCTGAACAGGTACATGCCGAGACCCTTCGCTCCGGCTACACCTCCGCTCAGGGTGACATGCGTACGGCGTACTGATGCGGCGCAAGGCATAACTTCGTTGTGACGTTAAAGACGAACCTTGCATCAGTCCTGCGCCATCTCTCAACAGCGTAAGGACGCAGTGCGCTGCCTCCTTACGCACGGTCGCTGTTGAGAGATGGCGTAGGACTGCTATAGAACCAGGATGGTACAATAAGGACCGCGTTCAACCCCCGGGTTGCCGTCTGGAGCAGCGCGGGCGGGTCCGGTCCCGCAACCCCTGCTCCCCGCGTGTCGTCAGTGTCGCGCCTGGTGTGCCGGGGCGCGCACCCGCCGCGGGTGGAACAAAGCGGATCGCGAAGGCAGAACGCGGCGTCAACGAATTCGACGAGCCACATGATATCTTCTGCTGTCGTAATCTCAATCTTGCTTTGCCTTATCGTACTGCTTGCCCTGCTCTTCGCGCCGCTGTACATGAAACAACGGCGGCACGATCGCGCGCTTGCTGACCTGGAACGCCAGTACCGGGCCGCGATCGCCCCGGCGCTTGTTGAGGCAGGCTTTACGCGACCCGCATACTGGAGCCCGTACCGCGGGCATGTTGAATACCTGTCGTCCAGCGGTCAGCATTGGATGGGGATTGCTTTCCCGGCTGAGTTGAGGGGCGACGGTACATGGCTCGTGTTCTTATCCATCACCATTCAGGTTCCCCACCACCTGAGGTTTTTGCTCTACACCCCGGATCTCGCTCCGAGCGCCGCGCGCTTGCTACATGACGATGCGATTCTATCACTGCCCGAGCATAGGCTGGCCGTATTGCGCCCGCGCGGCCTGGAGCTGGTCTGTGCTCCACACCATGTCGCTGACCTGGAGCGGCGCGTGCAGGACGCAGCGTTTTGCCACACTCTCGAATCGCTGCTTCAGTCAGGTGAAAGTTTTATCGTGGAAGGTTTTAACGACGTGGTGATGCAGTTCAGAATCGCCCTCAAGCAGCCGACGTCGGAACGGGCGCGCGTCTGGTTGCAGGCGGCCGAGCGGATGGCCCGCGCCTTATCTGGCAATCCAGAATCCGAAATGGTAAAAGGAATCGCAGGCGGCTGAACGCCTGACCCGCGCCTTATCCGACAATCCAAAATCCAAAATCTAAAATCCGAAATGCTACGGGGGCAGCCATGGTCATAGCCGTGATCGGATTGATCGTATCGTTATGCTCATCGTGGGCATCGCCGTGATTGCCGCGCGCGGCTGGATGCGCGGCAATACCTACACCAGGGAAGGCACGCAGATCCACATCGGCGCCGAAGACAGCTTCGGGCAGAAGCATGCCGGCGCGCACGTCTTCCACGGCGTCGAGAAAGGCGCCCGGTTCGAGGCGGAGATGTCCACCGCGGAAATCCTGGCGCTGCTGGGCAGCGGCCGGCTGCAGGAGGCGTGGCCCTGGGCGCTGGCCGTGCTGGGGTTGCTGCTGATCTTCTTCCGGGGGCCGCTGGTGTTCGGGTTGCTGGCCGGTTGGAAGGGACCGGGTCTCTGGGCCTTCGTCGGGTTCTTCGTCCTGGGGGCATTGTGGGCCGCCTTCCCGCGGCGCCGGAGTCCTGACGAAGGGTGAGGGGTGAATGAGGACCTGGGGCGCCTTTGCCGAAAACTGATCCCCGGGGCCGCTGCACCGCCTCACACCTGTCGTGAAAGACAAACTTTGCGCAAGCCCTGCATACTATTCTAGAGTTTGATGAGGTTGTTACCCCAGTGTATACTGTGCTGAGGAAAAGCGACCCGCGGAGATTTCGAGTGCTGCAACGAGACTTTTCCTTGCAGGGGAGTTCGGAGGGGGGGCGCCCCTCCGAACTCCAGTGCGGCGCGGCTTCACCGCGCTGCACTGGAAAGGGAAATCGTGCGGGGGTTTGCGGCCCCCCAATCCGCGCCGAGACGCAGTCTCGTTGTAACAAATTAGGAGATGGAAATGAACATTGACCAACATGCTCCGCTCAGCGCGCGAAAAGAGATCGTCATTGCCGCGCCGCGGGAAAGAGTATGGGCGGTGCTTACGAAGATCGAACGCTGGCCCGAGTGGCAACCTGATGTCTCTTCCGCGAAACTTGAAGGCGGATTAGCACCTGGAACCATCTTTCGCTGGAAGGCGAAGGGGCTGAATATTACGTCTACCATTCAAGAATTAGAGCCCGAACGACGGATTAGCTGGACAGGGAACTCAATAGGTATGCAAGCGATTCACATCTGGGCGCTTGAGCCAGCGGATACTGGTACTCGCGTTATCACTGAAGAGTCCTTGTCTGGGTGGTTTCCTCGCATCCTGAAAATCTTCGACCCGAAATTCCTGGAAAAATCGTTGATTGACTCGCTACAGGTTCTCAAAGCTCAGGCGGAGCGAGATATTACCAAGGAAACATCGTGAACTCACATCCAATCAATATGACATTGCGCTTCGTGCTGGAATTGGCTGCATTGCTGGCCCTGGGCATCTGGGGTTGGCAAAAGGGTGATGGGTTGCTGCGATTCGTGCTGGCATTCGGCGTTCCCCTGGTCGCGGCCTTTCTCTGGGCCGCCTTCCGCGTGCCCGGCGACCCGGGCGCGGCGCCGGTTGCTATTCCTGGCACGCTACGACTGGCATTTGAGTTGGTATTATTCGCCTTTGCTACCTGGGCGTTTTATGATACGAATCTAAAGGCATTAGCAGGTATTTTCGGCATGTTGGCGGTAATACACTACATTATCTCATATGACCGCATCCTATGGATTGTGAAACAGTAGGTGATATAGCAGCCCTACGCCATCTCTCAACAGCGACCGTGCGTAGGACGCAGCGCGCTGCGTCCGTACGGGTACGTCTGATACTCCGGGCTTCACAACCTGAAAAGGACTGCTATAATTACACACCAATTTGATAACGAATTTTTAATTTCCTTGGTAAGCATAGAAGTATATGATTTTTCCATGCCAATGATGTTGCGTTTAAGACCGTATCGCTTCTATTTCCTTCGAGCGCTGGCTTCGGCAACGCCAGCGCAAAGTGTGAGCGCGGCCTGCCCGCATCCATCCGACAGCCGGTTGTGAAGAGGGTGGGGAAACCTGGTTTCCCTACGCCCTTACCCGCAGGGAAGGTCCGGGAGGGCCAGGCCCTCCCGGAATCATTCACTTCTTCGTGGTCAGGTTCCCCAGGATGCCGCGCACCAGCGACTGCCCGCTGCGGCTGTTGAGGAACTTGAAGGCCCCTCTGGCCATCTGCTCGAGCTGGCGCTGCTGTTCGCGCTGCTGCCGCTCCAGTTCGCGCTGCTGCCGCTCGGCCTCCTTTGCCGCCTCCCGGGCGGCCCGCTCGGCCTCTTTCGCTTCTTTCTCCGCCAGTTTCTGCGCCTCCTCGGCTTCCTTTTCGGCCTGCTTGCGCGCCGCCGCGGCCTCCGCCGCCGCGGCCGCCTGCTCGGCGCGGGCCCTCAGGATCTCGTAGGCCGACTCGCGATCCACCGCCGTGTCGTAGGCCCCCGCCACCAGGCTGGTCCGCATCAACGCCTGGCGCTGCTCAGGCGCGATCGGCCCGATCTGGCTGCGTGGCGGGACCACCATGGCCCGCTGCACCACCTCGGGCTGACCCTTTTCGTTCAGGAAGGAGATCAGCGCCTCGCCCACGCCCAGTTCGGTGAGCGCGGTTTCGATGTCCAGGTCGGGGTTCTGGCGGAAGCTGCGGGCGGTGGCCTTGATCACCTTCTGGTCGTTGGGGGTGAAGGCGCGCAGGGCGTGCTGCACCTTGTTGCCCAGTTGCCCGAGCACCGACTCGGGGATGTCGCCGGGACTCTGGGTGACGAAGTAGACCCCCACGCCCTTCGAGCGTACCAGGCGCACCACCTGTTCGATCTTCTCGCGCAGGGCCGCGGGCGCGTCGTTGAAGAGCAGGTGGGCCTCGTCGAAGAAGAAGACCAGCTTCGGCTTGTCGGGATCGCCCACCTCGGGGAGTTGCTCGAACAGCTCCGAGAGCAGCCAGAGCAGGAAGGTGGCGTAGAGTCGCGGAGCGTGGATGAGTTTGTCGGCGGCGAGGATATTGACCACCCCGCGCCCCTGGGCGTCGGTTTGCAACAGGTCGTCGAGGCTCACCGCCGGCTCGCCGAAGAACGCCCCGGCGCCCTGCTCCTCCAGCGCCAGCAGGTTGCGCTGGATGGCCCCGACACTTGCCGCCGAGATGTTGCCGTAGCTGGTAGTAAACTCGCGGGCGTTCTCGCCGACGAACTGCGCCATGGCCCGCAGATCCTTCAGGTCAAGGAGCAGCATGCCGTTGTCGTCGGCGATGCGAAAGAGCAGGGTGAGCACGCCGGCCTGGGTCTCGTTCAGGTTGAGCAGGCGGCCGAGCAGCAATGGCCCCATTTCCGAGACCGTCGCGCGCATGGGGTGGCCCTGCTCGCCGAACACGTCCCAGAAGGTCACCGGGCAGCCCTCCCAGGTGTAGGCGGGCAAGCCGAGCTTCTCGATGCGTTCGAGGATCTTCGGCTTCGCCGCGCCGGGCTGGCTGATGCCCGACAGATCGCCCTTGATGTCGGCGGCGAACACCGGCACGCCAATGCGACTGAACTGCTCGGCGATCACCTGGAGGGTCACCGTCTTGCCGGTGCCGGTGGCCCCGGTGACCAGGCCGTGCCGGTTGGCCATGGCGGGGAGCAGATACACATCCTGCGCGCCCCTGGCGATCAGCAGTGGTTCGGGCATAGGGTAACCTTTCTAACGTGAAAATCCGATAGCCGATAGCCGATAGGGCCACAGCACGCGGCGGCCGGACGCGGGCCGGTTTTCATCGGGCGATGTGTACGCATTGCATGGACGGCTGATGTGACGACGGGCGATATGGGTCCTCACCCTCCCCCCGGCCCCCTCCCTGGTATCATGTAGTCGTCGGCGGTGAGGCCGTCCCCCCCTTGAGGGCGCGACCCTGCTGGAGCGATCGGTCCCCGCCGTCC
>DAOUDA010000218.1:0-28334 GCA_034431835.1 Chloroflexaceae bacterium
CGCACATGTTCCGGCCGAGGTGATCGCGGGCAGCGGCGATACGCGGCGCGTGAGCCTGGCCCTGAGCAAGATCGAGTTAAGCGATGAATGAGCCTGTACGATGGTCTGCCCCCGCCCGCTTCCCGGTCGTTGATGTGCGTATCAGCGCGCTGACCTTCGATGGGGCGCTGGCGCTGATCGATGGCTGGATCGCCCGCCGCGAGCGCCACTACGTCAATGTCTGCACCACCCATACGGTGCTCGAGTGCCACGATGCGCCCGAACTGGCCGCGATTGTCAACCAGGCGGGGATGGCCACCCCCGATGGCATGCCCCTGGTCTGGCTCGGGCGCCTGCGCGGCCATCCCGTCGAGCGGGTCTATGGCCCCGACCTGATGCTCGCCGTTTGTGAGCGGGGCCAGGCCCGCGGCTATCGCCACTTCTTCTATGGAGGCGCCGAGGGCGTGGCCGAACGCCTGGCCGCACGGCTGCGCGCGCGCTTCCCCCGGCTGCTCGTGGCCGGTACCTACTGCCCGCCCTTCCGCCCGCTCACCGCCGAGGAAGAACGTGACGTCGCCGCACGCATCAACGCCAGCGGCGCCGATATCGTCTGGGTGGGTCTGGGTACGCCAAAGCAGGATTACTGGGTGGCCCGTTTTCGCCCCTTGCTCAGCGCCCCGGTGCTGATCGCCGTAGGCGCCGCCTTCGATTTTCACACCGGACGGGTGCGCCAGGCCCCCCGCTGGATGCAACGGTCGGGCCTGGAGTGGTTCTTCCGCCTGACGCAGGATCCCCGGCGCCTCTGGAAGCGCTACCTGGTGGGCAATCCGCGCTTTGTTTACCTGGTGGCGCGCCAGTTGCTCCAGGGCGCCTGTCGCCCGAGACGCGGGTAGTCGTTGGCTAGGAGGGTATACCTTCCCCTCTTCAAGAACGCGCCGGTGCGACCGTCAGACGCCATTTATTGCCTGATACGCCTGACTGTGGTACACTATCCTGGCTTCATGAGCGAGCTGTCATCTGATCCACATCGCTGTGCGATCGGACCCCGTAGTTCGTCGATCGCTGTCACACCACACCAGGTGGCCTATGCTCGAACGGTTACGCTACCGGGTCATCGGAAGCGTTCTCGCCTGGGATCTGGCGCTCACGCTCTTCACCCTCTACATCGCCTCCCATATTCGCCTGACCCTTGAGTTCGGTCTGGATCTGCCTTCCGAGGCGGCCCGATTGCCCTGGCAGATCTACCTCGCCGTGGCCCTGATCTGGCTGGTGGTCTTTCTCTTGCTCACACCGCAGCGAGCGCTGTTTACCTGCAGCCTCCTCGAAGCGATTGGCCGCCTGATCGGCGCGGTGCTCCTCGCCTCGGCCAGTTTCGCCGGGTTGCTCTACCTGTCATTGCGCGACATCTCTCGATTACAGTTCCTCTACTTCGTCGCCTTGAACCTGGGCGTGTTGCTGCTCTTTCACCTCGGCGTGCGGGCCTACGCCTACTCGCGCAACCGCCTGTATACCCGGCACCGGGCGCTGGTGGTGGGCGATGTGAGCACCGCTGAACGCCTCGCCGATGAGTTTCGTCGCCGGCCCTGGACGGGCGTCAGCGTCGTCGGCTACACCAGCGACGCCCTGGATGCGCCGGGCCGCGTGCCCCGTCTGGGATCGGTCGAAGAGACCCGCCGCCTGATTGATGAGCATCAGGTTGATGAAGTGATCTTCGCCCTGCCCCACCAGCAGCAGGAACGGGTGGCCCGCCTTTCGCTCAGCCTGCTCCAGGAGCCGGTCATGGTGCATATGGTTCCCGGCGTGCTGGACCTGATCTTCGCCCGCACTCCCGTGGAGACCGTCGGCGGCATTCCGCTCATCAGCCTGCGCGAGTCGGCCCTCACCGAGCCGCAACGGGTGCTCAAACGCCTGTTCGATATTTTCGCCAGCGCCACGTTGCTGCTCCTCCTGGCGCCCTTGATGCTCCTGATTGCGCTGTTGATCAAGCTGGAGTCCCCCGGCCCGGTCTTTTTCCTCCAGGAGCGGATCGGCGAGCAGGGGCGCCGGTTCAAGATGATCAAGTTTCGCAGCATGTACCAGGATGCCGAACGGCGCTGGCACGAGGTGGCGAAACGAGATGAACAGGGCAATTTGATCCACAAGATGGAGGACGACCCGCGCGTGACCCGCATCGGGCGCAGGTTGCGCCGCACCAGTCTTGATGAGTTGCCGCAGTTGATCAATGTCCTGCGGGGTGAAATGAGCCTGGTCGGCCCGCGGCCGGAGATGCCCTACATCGCCGCCGAGTACCAGCCCTGGCAGTGGCAACGCTTCCGCGTGCCGCCGGGCATTACCGGCTGGTGGCAGGTCAACGGGCGCAGCGACAAGCCGATGCACCTGCATACGGAGGATGATCTCTATTACATTCAGAACTATTCCTTCTGGCTCGATCTGCGTATTCTCCTTAAGACGCTGATTGTGGTCTGGCGGGGCCAGGGGGCATATTGAGATGGGACTGAGTTTCCTTTTACTGAAACCGGACCGGATGTGGACCAGCCTGTATCCAGCGTGATCGCTTCAGACACGGTTCCGCACTCTGGAGTGCATAGCCCCTTGTCACGGTTGGCACTGGCTCCCGTTGAGTGGGCCGTCCTGCGCTGGCTGCTGCCGCTGGCCCTTGCCCACGGTCTGCTGTACCTCTTCGTCGTTCCACCCTGGCAACACTACGACGAGCCAAACCACTTCGAGTACGCCGCGCAGATCGCCATTGGCGAGGGGAAGGTGCCGGGCGATGCTTCGGTGCAACTCAGCCGCGAGATCGCCGACTCGATGTACCAGCACCGCTTCTGGCCGCCGGGGGTGCGCCCTGACCTGCTCAGCCCTGGCCCTGTGCCCCTGGGGGTCAGCCAGCGCATCCATCCGCCGCTCTATTACCATCTGATTGCACTGCCTATCGGCGCGGTACGCTATCTGGGGGTGGAAACCCAGCTCTACCTGGCTCGCGCCATCAGTGTACTGCTCTACACGTTGACCGTGCTTGCCGCCTGGCGCATCGCGATCGTGCTGGCCCCCGATGAGCCGGCGACGCAACTCGCCTTTCCGCTTCTCGTGGTGTTCACTCCCGCGTTTGCCGACCTCATGGCGGCGGTCAACAATGATGTGCTGCTCAACATGGCCGCGACAAGCGCCCTGCTCGGGGCCGTGTTGCTTATCCGCGACGGGCTGCGCCCCGCGGCCCTGGCCCTTACCGGCCTCGGGTTGCTCGTCGCCGTGCTTGCCAAACGCACCGGCCTGGTCCTGGTTCCGCTGATCGGGCTTGCGCTGCTGTGGTCGCTGCACCGCCATCCTGTGCGGCGCCGCCTGGTTGCCGGCATCGGCCTGGTGATGCTTGCCGTTGCTGGCATCGCCGCGTTTCGGCCTGTGACCGTTGAGGGCCCCGGCGGCCCGCACCGCGTCCTCGCCGCTCGTTCCTGGCTCACTACACTCGATGCGGCCTATCTGCGGCTGGATATTGACAACTGGATCCGCTCGGTGAGCGATCCCGATCTGATCGGCGAACGTTACCAGTACCTAATCTATGTCGCCTTTACCAGCTTCTGGGCGCGCTTTGCCTGGGGGAACGTGTCGGCGGGCGTCGTCTGGGACTGGGGCTTTGCCATGCTGGCGCTGGCCGCGCTGCTCGGCCTGGCGCGAGGTTTCCTGACGGTACGCCAGGCGTTACCGCTGTGGCAACGGCGCTGCGTCTGGCTGTTCTTCGGCGCGGTCACCCTTGGCTGGTTGGCCATCTTTGCCCGCCTTCACCCCTTGCCGCCGCTGGAGTTCCGAGTGTATATCCCTCGGGGACGCTACATGTTCTGGGCCATGGTCCCGACCCTCTGGCTGGTGCTGCTGGGCCTGCGTCTCCTGCTTCCCGCCGGCTGGCGCGCCCCGGCGACGTGGCTCCTGGTGGCATCCTTCGTCATTTTCGACCTGGCGGCCCTCGTGACGATCGCTACGACCCTGCGTTGACGCCCCACGGCCCTTCTGCTACAATCCTGCGGCGTGTGGGCTCGGTTTTGAGACTCGGTACCGTGTATGGAACAAGAGATTGATCTGCGTCCCTACGCCCAGGCCCTGCTGCGCCGCTGGCGCTGGGTCGTCATCGGCGTAGTTGCGGCCGTTGTGATTGCAGCGGTCATCACCCTGATCCAGCCGCGGGCGAATCGGGCCAGCGCCAGCGTGTTGATCGATCCGGTGATCTCGCAGGTGGTGCTGGATGGGCGCTTCACCGAGCGCGATACGGGTATGTTTACCAATCCGATCACCCGGCGCCAGGCGTTGATCGACCTGGCCACCAGTCGCATGCTCGAGGCGCGGGTACTGGAACAGTTGAGGCAGCCGGATCTCAAACCGGGCGATCTGCTGGGGCGGGTGGAGGTGCGCGCCACCAGCGATCTGCTCACCATCACTGCCACTGGCCGGGATGCCGCCGATGCGGGCCGCCTGGCCCGGCTCTGGGGCCAGACCTACGAAGGCCTGGTCAGGGAGTTGTACGGCGGAGGATCGTTCGGCGTTGAGCAGATCGACCAGGAATTGACCGAGGCCCGCACGCGCCACGCCGAAGCTCGGCGCGCCATTGACGCCTTCCTGCGCCAGGGCGATCTGGCGCGCGTCTCTCAGGAGGTCACACGGCTGCGGGAACTGCTGGGCACATCGCGCAAGGCGCATCAGGCGCTCTATGACACCTATCTTGAGCGCACCCGGCAATTGAGTATGGTGCTTGAAGATGCGCGTCTGTTGCGCGCTCAGATTGAGCGCGGCGAGGGTGTGCCCGCCGATGCGCTGGCTGTGCTGGTGGTGCGCCTGCGCGCCGCCGGCGGCGAGAACCTGCCGGTTGACCTGACGATCAGCGGGCCCGAGACGCTTAGTACCGGTCGCGAGGCCACGTTGAGCGAACTGGAACGGCTGACCGCGGTCATCGAGAGCGAGCGCGACCGCCTGCAGGGTGAGACGGAGCGGATCGCCGCGGCCATCGCCGCCAGCGACGCCTCCGCGGTGGGCCTGGACGCGGAGACCCGTTCGCGCTATGAGGTCGAACTGGCCGCCGCCGAGGGCCGCCTGGCCGAATTGATCTCCGAGCAGCGGGCGTTGAGCCAGACGGTTGATCTGGCGCTGAATACGCTCGCGGTGTTGCAGGCCAAACGCGATGAGCAGGTGATCGCTCAGGCGACTTCCAGCGTCTCGGTGCGCTACCTCGGCGATGTGCCGGTCCCTCCGGCTTCGCGCGCCGTTCTGCTGGCGCGTAATGGCGTGATCGCCGCGGCGCTGGCGGGCTTTCTGGTGATCACCCTGATTATCGTTCTGGAGATTGCGCGTCAGGTGCGCCAGGCGCCTGCACCCCCACCCGTGCCGCGCGGCGAACCTGCGCCCGAGCGGCCACCGGCTTCGGATTGATGGTTTGTGGTCCTCACCCTCCCCCTGCCCCTTCCCTCTCCACCTGCGTGGAGAGGGAAGGGGAACAGCAAGGCCCCCTGACGGTTATGAACGATCGTCCCCTCCTCTCCATTATTATGCCCTGCTACAATGAGGCGGCCACGTTGCCGCAGATCCTGGAGCGGGTCTACGCGGTGGATCTGGACAAGGAAATCATCGCTGTCGATGACCATTCCTCCGACGCCACGCTCGAGGTGCTGCGCGCCGAGGCCGCCCGCCGTCCGCGACTGACGGTGATCAGTCATCCGCAGAATCGAGGCAAAGGTGCCGCGGTGCGGAGCGGTCTGGCCCATGCCCGCGGGCGGATTACGATCATCCAGGATGCTGACCTGGAATACGATCCGGACGACTACTATGCCCTGGTCAAACCCATCGTCGAAGGACGGGTGGATGTGGTCTTTGGCAGTCGCTTTATGGGTAGCCACACCGGGATGTACTTCTGGAACGCGATTGGCAACAAGGGCCTCACCTTCCTGACCAACTTTCTCTTCAACTGCTGGATCTCGGATATGGAAACCTGCTACAAGGTGATGCGCACCGAGATTATCCGCGAGTTGAACCTGGAGAGCAACGATTTTCGCCTCGAGCCGGAGATTACGGCCAAGGTGCTTAAGCGCGGTCACCGTATCCTCGAAGTGCCGATTACCTACATTGGTCGCACCTATGAGGAAGGCAAGAAAATGAAGCCCAGCCAGGGCTTCTATGCCATCGCGGCTCTGCTTCGGTACCGGTTCGTTGATTGAGTGGGGCATTCCCCGAAGTCCAGGTCCTGTCGGGCGGCGTCACCGCCCGAAACCCCGCTGCCAGAGGCGAACGTTGGATCGGTCCTGCAGCGTGCGGCTGATCCATTGTGCGCTTCTTCCAGTAGTGGTATAACACCAGGGAACAACCCGTGGCCCGCGCGTAGTGGCGGCAATGCCGCGGGCAAGTGCAAGCCCCGATGGCGGGCGGAAGGGAGGCAGGTACGGCTGTCCCTTCCGCCCCTTTCTATGTCACATTCGCTCCGCTCGTGCCAGTAATCGCGGCGGGAGGGCGACGCCCGCCCCGCAACAACCCCTCACGCCCCGGTGGCGCCAGCGGGAGAGGGCATGGAACCGCGCCAGCCCTCGCGCATCACCACCAGAGTGTCGAGTCGCAGGCAAACAAGGACTTGATGATATTTAAGGAGAGCACCGGTGCGCATTGCAATGGTAAGCGTGCACAGCAGCCCGCTGGCGCGCCTCGGCGGCAAAGAAGCCGGAGGTATGAACGTCTATGTGCGCGAACTGGCTCGCGAACTGGGCAGCCGCGGCATTCCCGTGGATATTTTCACCCGCAGCCAGGATCCGGCCAGACCAACGGTGGAGGCCCTGAGTTGCGGCGCGCGGGTGATCAACCTGCACACCGGTCCGACGGCCCCCTATGACAAGAACTGGGTGCTCACCTACCTGCCCGAGTTCGTCAGCCGGGTGCGTTGCTTCGCCGACGGCGAGGATGTGGCCTACGACCTGATCCACAGCCACTACTGGCTTTCGGGCGAGGCGGCGCTGCGCCTGCGCCGTAGCTGGGGCGTGCCGGTGGTGCACATGTTTCACACCCTCGGCGCCATGAAGAACCAGGTGGCCCGGAGCAGCGACGAGAGCGAAAGCGGGCAGCGGATCGCCATCGAGCGGCGCCTGCTGCACGAGGTTGATGCGGTCGTGGCGGCGACCCCCCTCGACCGGGCGCAGATGGTCTGGCACTACGGCGCCGACCCGCGGCGCATCCACGTCGTGCCGGGCGGCGTTGATCTCCGGCGCTTTCGGCCCCGGCCCCGGGCCGAGGCGCGGGCCGAACTGGGCCTGCCCGTAGAGGAACGGCTGCTGGTGTGCGCAGGGCGCATGGAACCGTTGAAAGGCATGGACGCCCTTATCCGCGCCCTGCCGTTGATCCTGGCCCGTGGCGTGCCGGCGCGGGTGTTGCTGATCGGCGGCGACGACGACGACCACCCGGCGGCCTGGAACGCTGAACAGCGCCGCCTCGACGCCCTGCGCCGCGAACTGGGCGTGGCCGAGCGGGTGCGCTTCCTCGGCGCGCAGCCCCAGGAACGGCTGCCAGGGTACTTTGCCGCCGCCGACGTGGTGGCGGTGCCCTCGCACTACGAATCGTTTGGCCTGGTGGCCCTGGAAGCGCTGGCCAGCGGCGCCGCGGTGGTGGCCAGTCGCGCCGGGGGGCTGGCGCTGACCATTGAAGACGGGCGCAGCGGGTTGCTCGCGCCACCCGATGATCATCACGCCCTGGCGGCGCAGATCGTGCGCGTGCTGGAGAACCCGGCCCTGGCCGCGGCCTTGCGGGCCGGGGGGCGCCGGCGCGCCGAGGAGTACGGCTGGGGCCCGATTGCCCGGCGCATCGTCGCCATTTACGAGCAGGCCATTGCCGAACGGCTGGCGGCCTGGACGGCCCGGCGCACCCTGGCCCAGGTGTCGTAATGGGGAAGGCGATGCAAGGATATGCCCGAAAACTCTCTACCTGCGCGGAAGCTTCGCCTCCTCGCCGGCTCGCTTTTCGCCCACCCCCGGTGATGCGGGCCGCCCATGGCAGGCGCGCGCCCCGGCGAAGCCGAGAAGGGGTCGCCGTCGCGGGCGGAACGAGGTGACGCAGGGCATAGCCTCCACGCCTTCGCCCGTCGTCATCGGGAAAGCGCCGTGGCAAGAGCACGCCCGGCGGTTATCTATATGCAATCCATAGTGAAGAGGTTCTGGCGGCCCCCGGGGCCGCCAGAACGTTTCTGACGCTTTCTGATGCCGGAGGGAAGTTCCACATCGTTGCTTGACAAGCCCATAGCGGCGTATTATACTTTGTCTGAACGCCTGGCTTTTTACATTTTCTACAATTTCCGTACCCTCGTGCACAACGAACCCGGCGACGCACGGCGTGGCCCGATGCCACCCTCGTCGCGGCGATCCACCCCTTCGCGACTGAGCCTTCTGGAAAGGTAGCCGGCTATGAGTAGAGCCAAGGCCAAAGACCCACGCTTCCCCGACTTTTCGTACACCGTCGAGGAGGGCGCCCGCGCCACGCGGGTGCCGGGCGGGCGAACGATCGAGGAGATGGAGCCCGAGTACAAGATCAAGGGCCGGACCACCTTCAGCGCCCTGTTCAAGATCGACCCGTTTGATTTCTGGGTCGGGCCATTCTACGTGGGCTTCTGGGGGTTGGTGTCGGTGCTCGGGATCATCTTCGGGAGCTACTTCTACATCGATGCAACCATTCTGCGCGGGCCGTACTCCTACCCCCAGAACTTCTTCGCCGGGCGGATCGACCCCCCGCCTGCCGAGGTGGGCCTGGCCCTCGTCGGCCCCGGGCAGCCGGGCTTCGCCTGGCAGATGACGGTGTTCTTCGCCACCCTGGCTTTCCTCGGCTGGCTGATGCGTCAGGTTGACATCAGCATGAAGCTGCGGATGGGCTACCACATCGCGGTGGCCTACGGCGTGGTCTTCTCCTCCTGGCTCACGTTGCAGATCATCCGCCCGATTGCCCTGGGGCAGTGGCACGAGGGCTTCGTGCTGGGGGTGATGCCCCACCTGGACTGGGTCTCGAACTTTGGCTACCGCTACAACAACTTCTTCTACAACCCCTTCCACGCCATCGGGATCACCGGGCTCTTTGGCTCCACCTGGCTGCTCGCCTGCCACGGCTCGCTGATTTTAAGCGCGGCGCAGTACCGCGGGCCAGAAGGCGGCGATATCGAGAATATCTTCTTCCGCGATACGATCATTTATTCCATTGGCGAGACGGGCATCCATCGCCTCGGCTTCATCTTCGCCTGTGGCGGCGTGCTCTCGGCCAATCTCTGCATCTTGCTCTCGGGCTGGCCGGTGCAGGACTGGGTGAGCTTCTGGAACTTCTGGAACACGTTGCCCTGGTGGAGTGGAGTGTAGGGCCGGCCGGAAGCTGCGGGCTGAAGGCTGTACACCCTGGAGGGAATGATTATGGCTACGGTGAATACGACACCCGGCGATCTGGAACTGGGGCCACGAGACAAGGGGCGCGTCGGCAAGCCGGTTGAGCTGCCCATCCTGGAGAACTTTGGCCTTGATAGCCAGATCGGGCCGACCTTCATCGGCTTCTGGAACCTGACCGCGTTTATTACCGGCGGCATGTTCTTCTTCATCTGGCTGGTCGTGATGGCCTCCCAGGTGGGCTGGAACCCGATCGCCTTCGCCAAGTATTTCTTTGTGCTCCAGATCGACCCGCCGCCGGCTGCGTTCGGGCTGGGCTGGGCGCCGCTGGAAGTGGGCGGCTGGTGGTTGATTTCCACCTTCTTCCTCACCATTTCCATCTTCGCCTGGTTGATGCACCTGTACACCCGCGCGGTTCGCCTGGGCCTGAAACCCTACCTGGCCTATGGCTTCACGGGGGCGATTATTCTCTACCTGGTGATCTACATCATCCGCCCGATGTGGATGGGCACCTGGGCCGAGGCCCCGCCCCACGGCCTCAAGGCGCTGCTCGACTGGACCAACAATGTCAGCGTGCGCTACGGCAACTTCTACTACAACCCGTTCCACATGCTCTCGATCTTCTTCCTGCTCGGCTCGACGGTGCTCCTGGCGATGCACGCCGGCACGATCTGGGCGCTCGAAAAATACGCCGCCCACGAAGAGTGGCAGGAGATCCAGGCCCCCGGCACCGGCACCGAGCGCGCGCAACTGTTCTGGCGCTGGTGCATGGGCTTTAACGCCAATGCGTACTCCATCCACCTGTGGGCCTTCTGGTTCGCCTGGTTGTGCGGCGTCACCGGCGCGATCGGGGTGTTCCTCTCGATGCCCGATTTTGTGAATAACTGGTACCAGTGGGGCGTCGAGGCCGGGATCAACTATCCGGATAAGCTGCCGCCAATGTTGCCCTGATTGGCGTCCCTGCTCCTGAACATTTCTCCACCTCCACCCCCCACGCTGCGACACCTCTTCCTCCAGAGGTGTCGCAGTGTTTTTGCGATCTCGCCCTCGGGAGAAGGGTTGGGGAAGCCAGGTTCCTCCATGCTCCCGCCCAATGCGGCAGGGGCGCCGCCACCAGCGCCGTGCGCGCCAATGTGGGGAAACCAGGTTTCCCCATGCCCCTGCCCAGGGAGAGGGACCAGGAGGTGTTCAAGACAGCGCGCCAGCAGGCTTACGCCTGTTTCCCCACACTCCTGCCCAGGAGGAGGAAGCGGGAGGGCTGCGCCTCCCAGGCTTACGTCGCGTCTGGCACAGCTGCGGTGTCGAACTCCCGCCCCAGCGCCTCGGCGACGGCCACGGCCACCTCACGCAACTCCGCCGCATCGGCGGCGCTGTCAATGATCCACACCTGTGAGCCAACGATGAGTTCAAGTGCCACGACCGGGCGCACACGCCGCAACAGGCCCGCCGCCAGCGGGCGCCGGCGCAGCCGCAGCCCGCTGACGCGGTTGAAGGGCACGCGTTGCTCGCGGGGCTTGCCTACCCGGCTGCCCTGGGTAAAGGTGATCGTCTCCTCCCCCGCGTCAATAATGATGCGGTTGCGGGTGGTGAGCACGGCGTAGCCGCCTACCAGGCGCTGGTAGCCTACCCCCCCCAGCAGCCCCCCCAGCACCGCCGCCAGCGCCGCCACAGCGAAGCCTGCTCCCGCCCCGGCGCTGATCAGTCCGCTCAGGGCGATCAGCACCGCCACGACCAGCAAGGCCACCCCGCCGCCAATGACCGCCAGGGCCGTCGGCCGGTTCAATTCCGGACGCGACTCGAGTTCCAACCGGCCCGGCCCTCGCTCCGCCACACGGTAGTAGGGGCTTTCGCCCAGCCGGCGACCCAGGCGCTGCTGCGTGCCTTCAATCGTGATCGGTCTGGCCATGCCTGTGCCCTCTGATAAAGAAGTGGGGAACCCGGAGCGCCCCACGCCCGTGCCCGTGGGCGGGCCGTAGCCACCTCTCCACCGGCTGGCAGGAGAAGGGGTTTTTGGGGCGAGCCCCAGACTCCACACGTTTCGTTGCTTTTGGCGGCGTCGCCGCCAGAACCAACGCAAGTATCGGGCGGCGTCGCCGCCAGAACTAACGAAAGTATCGGGCGGCGTCGCCGCCCCTCCTGCCCCGCCGGAGGCGGACGTTGCACCAACTCTGACTATATCTTCACCGGATTTGCATTTTTGCTCAAGCTGTGCTATACTCTGATGCGTCAGCGGGAGTGGCTCAGTTGGTAGAGCGACACCTTGCCAAGGTGTAGGTCGCGGGTTCGAATCCCGTCTCCCGCTCCATCATAAACCGTCTGCGTTCAATGGCGAACGCAGGCGGTTTTTTTGTGGTCCTGAGCCGTGCCTGTATGCGTGTTCCTTCAGATTTACCACCGGTCGATGTGCACACCGTTGCATCAGCCCCGCCCCCTACTTGACCACCAGCACCGGGCAGTTTGCCCGCTGGGTGACCGCCAGGCTGACGCTGCCGAGCACCAGACCCTTCCAGGGGCTTTGGCCGCGCGCGCCGATCACCAGCAGATCCGGCGCGCGTGTCTCCACAACCGCGAGGATCACGTCGATGGCCGGCCCTTCGATCACGTCGGTTTCAACATCGGCGACCCCCATCTCGCGCAGCCGTCTGGCCACATCTTCCACCAGACCGCGCGACTCCTCCAGGGCCGCGTGCAGCGCCTGGCTATAATTCGGTTCGCCGAGCACATCCGGCGGGGCCGCCATCGCGTGCAGCACCAGCACCCGCGCCCCGTAGTGCCGGGCCAGTGACGCGACGTAATCAACGGCGCGTTCAGCAGCCGCGGATCCATCGGTGGCGAGAATAATGTTGTGAAACACGGTGAACCTCCATTGGTTCTGGCTGTGCCGCAGAGCACAGCAACCTGCCCCACCCTTGCGGGTGATCAAAGTTATGGTACCATCAAGCGGCACCGCGGTGCGTTATCATCGTGTTACGGGCAGTTCAGGCATGGCTACGCGAACGGCGGCGCATCGGAAAGAGAGTGGCGTATGCATCCCCCCCAGGCACGGATCGGTTTCATTTCCACACGACTCGCAGGAACCGACGGCGTTTCACTCGAAGCAGCAAAATGGGCCGCTCTGCTGACCGGAATGGGGCACCACTGTTTCGCCTTTGCCGGTGAGTGCGACTGGCCCGCCGATCACGCCTATGTCGTCGCCGAGGCCCATTTCACTCACCCCGAGGTGCAGGCGGTGCAGCGCGATCTGTTCGACGACTACCGCCGCTCGCCCGAAACCTCAGCCAGGGTGCACCGGCTCAAGGAGCATCTGAAAACCCATCTACGAACCTTTCTCAACGTCTACCGGCTCAATCTGCTGGTCGCGGAGAACGTGCTCTCACTGCCGATGCACGTGCCCCTGGGCCTGGCTCTGACCGAACTGATCGCCGAGACCAGCATCCCGGTCATTGCCCACCATCACGATTTTGCGTGGGAGCGCGAGCGCTTCAATGTGCACGCCGCCGGCGACTACCTGCGCGCGGCTTTTCCGCCGACATTACCGTCAATCCGCCACGTGGTGATCAACTCCTTTGCCGCGCGCCAGATGGCCATGCGTATCGGTGAACGCTCGGCGCTGATCCCCAACGTCATGGACTTCGATACGCCGCCACCCCCGCCGGCGCATTCAACCGACGAACTCCGCGCGGCCCTGGGGGTGAGCCCCGGCGAGTACATGCTGCTGCAGCCTACGCGCATCGTGCCCCGCAAGCGCATCGAACACGCCATCGAACTGGCGCGCCGCCTGGAGCGGCCCTGCGCCCTGGTCATCTCGCACGCCGCTGGCGACGAGGGCCAGAGTTATGCGGCGTATTTGCGCGAGTACGCCCGGCTTCTGGATGTGCGCGTCATTTTCGCGGACGAGATCATCAACTATCAATCACGGCTGTCCTCCGCCGGTCAACCTGTGTTTGCCCTGGCCGATGTGTACCGCGCCGCTGACCTGGTGACCTACCCGTCCGCCGTCGAGGGGTTCGGCAATGCCTTCCTGGAGGCGATCTACTACCGCCGCCCGTTGATCATGCGCGACTACGAGATCTTCCAGGTGGACATCAAACCCAGGGGCTTCCGCGTGCTGGTGTTTCAGGATTTTATCCCGGCGGAGATGGTGCAGGCCACCCGCAGGCTGCTCGATGACCCGGCCCTCCAGGCCGAAATCGTTGAACTGAACTATGCCATCGCCCGCCGCTACTACTCGTACCGCGTGCTGGAACGACACCTCGCCGTGCTGATGAACGCCTGTCTGGGCACATGATTTCCCCATGTCTGCCAGGGAGGAACTGGGCGGGCTGCGCCCTCCCAGACGAACCGGCTTGCTTCCCAACCCGCGCAACTATGCCCACAGAACGGTCATCTATGCAATAATACATGCAGGGCGTATTTCACCATAAGCGGTCGCCTGGATTGCAGGGCTCATGTGACGCGGGCCCATCCCAGACTCATGGTTTTTTCGTTAGCTCTGGCGGCGTAGCCGTCAAACCCAACCAGGTGGAGCCGCCCTGAACCGGCCACCGGGACGGACATCGCAGCAGCCCTGCAGGATAGGCAAAGCCCTTTTACACTTTTATTCACCCTGGATAGGAAAAAGACATGTCTCAGCCTTTTTCGAACGGTCCCGGGCAAGTGCTGCGGATGCCACGAGGGTTGCCCTACGGCGCGCTGACGTTGATCGCCATAGTGGGCGCCATCGCCATCTTCGCGCTGGTCAACGCCACCACCGTGGTGGATGCCGGCACCCGTGGCGTGGTCAAGACCTTTGGCGAGGTGACCGGCGTGTTCGACGAGGGGTTACACTTCCGGGCGCCCTTCGTGACCGAAGTGGTGCCGGTGGATGTCAAGACCCAGCGTCTCACCTCCGAGTCATCGGCGGCGTCGCGGGATTTGCAGATTGTGACCACCCAGGTGGTGCTCAACTACCGCGTGGACCCCGACTCGGTCGCCACGCTGGTGCGGGAGATCGGGGTTGACTATGAGGCGAAGATCATCGATCCGGCCATCCAGGAGTCGGTCAAGGCCGCGACGGCCCAGTTCACGGCTGAGAATCTGATCACCCAGCGGCCGCTGGTATCGGATTCGATCCGCCAGGTGCTCAACGAGCGTCTGACCCCCCGCGGCATCATCGTGGAAGAAGTGTCAATCACCGAGTTCAACTTCAGCGAGGAGTTTAGCCGGGCGATTGAGGCCAAGCAGGTAGCCGAGCAGGACGCCCTGCGGGCCGAGCGCGAGTTGCGCCGGGCGCAGATCGAAGCCCAGCAACAGGTGGCGCGCGCCGAGGCCGAGGCCGAAGCGCGCCTGCAGATCGCCCGGGCCGAGGCTGAGGCGCTGCGCCTGCAGCGTGAGGTGATTTCGCCCGAACTGCTGCAACTGCGCTTCATCGAACGCTGGAACGGCATTCTGCCACGTTTTATGAGTGGAGACTCCGGCTTGCTGCCGCTGATCAACATTGCGGCCAGCGACCTGGAAGAGACGCCCGCAGCAGCAACCCCGCCCGTGCCGGCCACGGAGCCCACGAGCCAGCCGGTCAGTCCGTAGTCGGGAAGCAGCGGCTCACCGGGAGGGCGAAGCCCTCCCAGGAGATCTTCTTTTCATCTTTACGTGGAGGGGTGCAGAGACATCCGGTTCCCCCACGCCCCGGCCCGGCGGGAGGGTCCGGCGCTGCCAGACCCTCCCGAACCCTTTCAGGGGCGGACAGAAGACCCGAGCGCACACCGCCGCTCCCGCATCGGGACGCCCCAATGCCTGGCTCGGCGCTCCCCGCTCCCGCGTTGCGGGAGCGGGGCAGGGGGTGAGGGTGAACCGGCACACCCCCATGCCATCTACCGTAGCTGCGCGCATGCGTGCTGTCCGCCCCTGAACCCGAACCCTCGCGTTCTACAGCCAGGAAAGCCCGCTTATGTCGCATCTGAGCTTTAGCGTCATCATTCCCACCCTGAACGAAGCGCCGAATATCGCTGGCTGCGTAGCCGCCGTGCGAAACCTCGATCCGCACGTTGAGATCATCGTCGCCGATGGGGGCAGCACCGACGGCACCGCCGCACTGGCCGCCGCCGCGGGGGCGCTCGTCGTGGCCGCCCCTCGGGGGCGCGGTTCGCAGTGCAACGCCGGGGCGGCCCGGGCCAGCGGCGATGTGCTGCTGTTCCTCCACGCCGATACGACCCTGCCGCCGGACGCTTTCACGCTCCTGCGGGACATGTTCGCCGATCCGACGGTGCGCATCGCCAAGTTTCGCCTGAGCTTCGATGTCCACGACTGGCTGCTGGACATCGCCGCGCGGCTGATGTGGTTCGACTCCCTGTTGACCAGCTTCGGCGACCAGGGGATCGTCATCAGACGTGACTTTTTCGCCGAGTTGGGCGGCTTCCCCGACTGGCCGCTCTTCGAGGACGTGCGCCTGTTCGAACTGGCGCGGGTGCGGGCCGAGGTCCATGTCGTGCCCGCCGAAGTGATCACCTCCGCGCGCCGCTTTCTGGAAAACGGCGTGCTTCAGCAACTGCTGCACGACCTCTGGCTGTGGCTGCAGTACCTGTTCGGCGTCTCGCCGTATGAACTGTCGCGGCGCTACGAGCGGGGCCGCGCGGAACTCCGGGGGATGGTCTAGTGCCATTTTGGATTTTGGATTGCTGTAAATAGCGTCCTGATGAGACGCGGGACGACGCGTATGTAGTCCATTTAACCGGAAACGGTATCGGTTGATGCTGTTTGGGGAGGGCCTTGCTCTTACATACGCTCTCCCATTCCACCTCACAACTTCTTTTCTGACTCGAGGATCACGCGCCCCATGCATGCTCGCCCACTACGCTGGATCATTCCGCTGCTTCTGCTGATCGTCCCCATCGGCCCGCAAGGCGCCGTCACGGCCCAGGAACTGCCCTGGCAAAACAAGGGCAGCCCCTTTGGCGTGGTTGCCGCGCTGGGCAACCGGGTGCGCGCGGATGAGATCCCCGCTGCTGTGGCCCTGCTGCGCGAGGCCGGCGTCCAGTGGCAACGCGAAGAGATCTTCTGGGACCGGGTGCAGCAGCAGCCGGGTGGTCCCTATGACTGGGACGGCGACCAGCGGGGCCTCTACAACTACGACCTGGCGATCGCGGCTCAGGCTCGCGCCGGCATCAAGTTGCTGGGCCTGCTCGACTACAACCCGGCCTGGTTCAAGGGCAAGAATCCCCACCCCGATGAGTGGATCGCCGACTGGGGCGACTTCGTGTACAACGCCGTGGCGCGTTATGGTCGCGAACGGGGTCAGATCAAGCATTGGGAGCTGTGGAACGAGCCGAACCTGGCCGCCTCCGGCTACGAGAGCGGGCTGTACACCGTCGCAGATTTCGTGCGCATTCTGGAAGTGGGCCGCGCCGCCGCGCTCGCCGCCGATCCCGAGGCGAAGATCGTGATGGGCGGCCTGGCGAGCATCTGGAGCGCGCCGCCCTCGCCGCATCACTACGACTACTTCGACTACCTCGACCAGGTGGGCCGGCTGGGTGGCTGGAACCACGTGGACATCATCGCGATCCACCCCTACCGCCCCGACACCCCGGAGGGCGATGTCTGGCGGCGCGACCAGTCGCTCACCTTCCACCAGGAGATGGCGCGGCTTGACGCCATTCTACGCGCCTACGGCCCCAAGCCGATCTGGCTCACCGAGCTGGGCTGGTCCACCTATCGCGGCGTCTACGGCGTAGCCGAGGATACCCAGGCCCACTTCCTGGTGCGCGCCTACCTGCTGGCGATCGCGCATCCAAGCATCGAAAAGGTGTTCTGGTACGGCTTTCGCAACGACACGGCGCCTGCGGCGCCCTACGAGCGGCCCATCTACGATGACGACGAAGTGGAGTTCCACTATGGCCTGCTGCGGCGGACCTACCCGCTCGATCCCGGGCGCGGCGACCTGCGGAAGCCGGCGTTTTTGGCCTACCGGACGATGACCGCGATGCTCGGTGGATTGACCTTGCGGGACGTGGGGCGCAACGGCGCCGACGGGGTTTACTGGTACCGCTTCGAGGGCGTGGGCCGGCGGGTGGACGTGCTCTGGCGCACGGGGGAAGTAGCGCCGACTATCGAGGTGGCCTGCGGGTGCCGCGAGGCCCTGGTGCGCGCCTGGAACGGCGAGGTGCAACACGTGCTCACCGCTGTGGACGGGCGGCTGTCGGTGCGACCGGTTGGAATTGGCGCGCCAATGTACATTGAATATGACCCTCCGGCACGGAACGGCCAGGTGTTCGCCGCCACCGGGCACAGCCTTGGCGGCGTGTTTCGCCAGTTCTGGGAAACGCGGGGCGGGCTGGCGCGCTTTGGCTACCCGCTGACCGAGGAGGTGATCGAACCAGAGCCGGGCAGCGGGCGGCCCCGCACGGTGCAGTACTTCGAGCGGGCCCGGTTCGAGCACTTCCCCGAACTCAGCGGCGGCCCCTACGAGGTCCAGTTATCGCGCCTCGGCGAGATGGCGCTGCAGCAGACGGGCATCGACTGGCGGGCCCTGCCCTCGCGGAGCGAGGCTCCACCGGAGTGCCGGCTCTTCCCGGAGACGGGCCGCAGCCTCTGCCCGCCGTTCCTGGAAGCATGGGAACGGGCCGGCGGGCTGGATCTGGTTGGCCTGCCGTTGAGTGAGCCCTTCGAGGTGGAGGAGGCAGGGACGGGCGCCAGGTACACCGTGCAGTACTTTGAGCGGGCGCGGATGGAACACCATCCCACGCGAGCGGGCAGCGCCGCCGAGATCCAGTTCGGGCTCCTGGGACGCGAACGGCTGGTACGCCGGGGGGGAATGCCGTAGTTCCATGTTGGATTTTGGATTTTGGATTGCCGCTACCAGACAATTGAAAAGAGGCCGCATGTGAGACCTGACAGGTAGGCGTCTGGACCCTACGGGATGAACAGAAGATGGCCCGTGGGCCTACCAGTCAGGTCCTTGCGTCATCTCCCAGATGGTTGCATACGGCGACCTGATGAGACCTGGCCCGTATGCACCGTATGCAACAGAGAGCGGGATAAAAGGGTTCTGGGAGGGCCAATGCCCTCCCAGAACGCACCCGCGCTGAAAATCTTTCCGCCTTAGTCGTTGGCAATGCGCACAGTGGCGGTCATGTTCCAGCGCAGGCGCTCATCCCAGCGGTCGGGGATAACGACCACGGTGTACACGACATCCCCCTGGCGATTCTCACCCATCGGCTTGATCTGGGCGACCTTGCCGGGGAGTTCGAAGCCGGGCAGGGCATCGAAGGTAATGGTGACCGGATCGCCCTCGCGGATGCGGACGATGCTCAGTTCGGTCAGGTCCTCAGTTTCGATCTTCCAGTTGCTCATATCGGCCACGACGATGGCCGGCAGATTCGGCAAGGGCACCTCGCCGACCTTGAGGTTCAATTCGGCCACCACGCCGCTCATCGGCGCGGTAAGGGTCGCGCGCTCAAAGGCCAGTTGCGCCTGCTTCAGGCCCACTTCGGCGCTGCGAATACGGGCGGCGAAGGTGCTCAAGGTTGCATCGGTGGGCGGGGCCTGGAGTTCAGCCAGGCGGGCCTGGGCGCTGTCAACCGTCGCCTGGGCCGCTTCGATGTCACCGGCGCGGCGGTTGCCGGTGAGACTATCGAGGCGCGCCTGAGCAGCCGCCACCGCCGCGCGCGCGGCGGCAATCGCATCGGCGTCGGCGGGGCTGAGGAGGCGGTCAAAGCGCGCCTCGGCGTCGCGGACCTGGGCCTCGGCGATTTCAATGCCGCTCTGCTCGGCAAGTTTCGCCTGCTCGTAGGCCAGACGGGCCTGCTCGAGGGCCGTTTCGGCATCGGCGACGGCGCGGGCAGCGGCGGCCTCTTCCTCGCGGAAGCCGGCGGCCAGTTCGGTGGCCCGATCCAGTTCAATCCCACGGTTGCGCCAGTAGATGCGGCTGTAGGTGTCCTGGGCGTTACGCAGCGCGTTCGCCGCTATGTCGACGCGCAGCTCGGCGTCGGTCTTGGCCTGTGAGAGCCGGTCGCGCTGCAACTGCAGATTGGCGCGAGCCTCATCAACTGCGGCCTGGGCCGAGCGCACCTCGGTGGACCGGGGGCCGGACTCGAGTTGCTTGAGGCGCGCCCGGGCGCTCTCGAGGTCGGCGCGGGCCGCGGCGATATCGGATTCGCTCACCGTGGCCTGCACCGCGCGCAACTGGCCCTGGGCGCGGGCGAGTTCGGCGCGGGCGGCGGCAACCTGTTCGGGAGTGGCGCCCTCGAGCAGGCGCTCGTACTCGGCCTGGGCCTGCTCGAGCGTCGCCTGGGCCTGTTCGACCCGCAGGGCCAGATCGCGGGTATCGAGGCGCGCCAGGGGTTGACCGGCAACCACCCGGTCGCCCTCTTTCACCAGCACCTCGGCAACCGTGCCGCCGGTTTCAAAAATCAGATTGACCGTCGCCGCTGGAACGACCCGTCCTTCCGCCAGCACCCCAAATCCGTCGCTCAGGGCAGGAAGAGTCGTAGGGACCGGCTGGACAGGCTCCTCGGCCCGGGGCTGGCTGGTTCCGGTACAGGCGCTCAGCCCGCTCAGCACGACCGTCAGGATGAGAATGGCTACAGACCGGCGCATTGCATTTGCTCCTTACAACTTTTGTCAATCAGAACCCGGGCGGCCCGGCCGTGCAACACAGGGAAGTAAGCGTATTTTTTGACCAGACCCTCCGATGTGAGGGCCATTTCCACCGCACAACGCGGGAATACACATCCGTTCTCCTGGAATGACCGCGCCCTCCCACGGCTGGCCCGTTTTTCACCTCGGCGCCGACGATTACAGGGGGCATGTTGCCCAATACCAATGCTGAGGCGCGCGCTTTTCGAAGATCGCACAAATTGTAGCAAAAGGAAGGGCGGATCTGAATACCCCTTCGAAAAACTTACAAGATCGTAAACTCAGGCAGGCATCCGACGGGTGACGCTCCTGCCTTGCCGGGTACGAAGGGGGTGGGAGGGCAAAGCCCTCCCACCTTCTTTCCTGCTCAACACACGCCGTTTTCGCCTCGTCTATCCGACTTTTGTCTTATTGACGAAAAATTGATTAGTGATAGAATAATAACCGGGACAGAGTTGGATCAGCGGTGGATACGGCTTCGCCGCCCACCCGGGGGCAGGGTGCGGGGCAACCAGGTTGCCCCCAGATCCCTTCAGAGGAGGGCAGGCCCTCCCCGATCCACCCGAATGATAAGGCAAGGGACATTATGAACGCGCGACACGTGGTATTGGGAAGCGGTCCGCTGGGGCTGGCAACGGTCGAGGCGCTGCTGCGCCGCGGGCATCGGGTCGTGGTGGTCAATCGCAGTGGTCGAGCCGACGTTCCCGCCGGAGTAGAGGTGCGCCAGGCCGATCTGTACGATCCGGCAACGGTGCAGGCCGTGACGGCAGGCGCCGCGGTGGTCTATCAATGCGCGCAGCCGGCCTATAATGAATGGACGATGAAATTTGAGCCGCTGCAGACTGCAATTCTGACAGGAGTGGCGGCGACGGGCGCGAAATTGATCGTCGCGGAGAACCTGTACATGTACGGCGAGGTGGATGGGCCGATACACGAGGACCTGCCCTACGCCGCCCGAACGCGCAAGGGGCGTCTGCGGGCGCGGATGGCCGAGCAGGTGGCCGCGGCCCACCGCAGCGGGCAGGTGCGCACCGTCTCGGCCCGGGGCGCCGACTTCTTTGGGCCGCGGGTGCTCGGCTCGACCCTGGGTGAGCGGGTCTTTGCGCCGGCGCTGGCGGGCCGCTCCGCGCAGTTGATGGGCCGGCTCGACCAGCCGCACAGCTACACGTACATCGGCGACTTTGGCGAGGCGCTGGCCATCCTTGGAGAACGCGACGAGGCCCTGGGCCGGCACTGGCACGTGCCAACGGCCGCGCCGCTCACCCAGGGCGAACTGGTCGCCATGATCTACCACGAACTGGGTCAGCCGCCCAGGAGCCGTACCATGGGCCGCCTGATGCTGGCGCTCGGCGGGCTGTTCATCCCTGAGGCCCGCGAGAGTGTGGAGATGCTCTATGAGTTCGAGCGACCATTCGTGCTCGACAGCTCACGCTTCGAGCGCGCCTTCGGCATGCGCCCGACACCGTTGCCGGAAGCGATTCGCGCTACGCTGGACTGGTATCGGGCCAACGCCACGCGCCAGGCCGTCGTGACGGGCAACGCGCGATAGAGGTTTTCCCTGCCGGAAGGGAGGGGGGAAGGAGAAACCGGGCTTCCTCATGCTCACGCCCGTAAGAGAAGCGCCAGGGGCCCTGCCACCAGTCGGCCGGGGGCCGGGGAACCTCTCAGGTGCAGGGTTTTTCGAGCGAGAAGGGGTTTCGGCATTCGAATGCGCTTACGGTCCTCAACCCCCTGCCCTCCTCTCCCGCAGCGGGAGAGGAGGGCAGGGGCATCCCAATACCCCTGTGATCACGCCGTGAGAATGTCATGCGCTCAGAACGCAAAGAACGCCAGCGGGCAGCCGTCCGTGAAGAGATCAAGCGAACGGCCCGGGCGCATATGGCTCGCGACGGGGCAGCCGGACTGTCGCTGCGAGCCGTGGCGAGCGCGATGGGGCTGAGTTCGGCGGCAATTTACTACTACTACCCGAACCGCGACGCGTTGATCACCGATCTGATCGTTGATGCCTACCGTGACCTGGCACGCGCGCTCCACACCGCCGAGGCGGGCCGCGAGCGGGCCGATGTGGCTGAGCGACTCGCCGCGGTGATGCTGGCCTACCGGGCCTGGGCGATTACGGCGCCGGCCGAGTTTGAGTTGATCTTCGGCGCGCCCATCCCCGGCTACCACGCGCCGGAGGAGATCACCGGCCCCGAGGCCCGGGCGGCGCTCCACCCCCTGGCAGCCCTGTTTGCCGAGGCCCACGCCGCGGGGCGCCTCCACTTTGCCGCCGACCTTCCGGCGCTCCCGCCGGGCATCGCCGGCCACGCCGCAGACTGGCTGCGCCAGCACGGGCAGATGTTCCCGCCCGCCGTGCTCATCGCCGTGCTGCAAGCCTGGGCCCTGGGCCATGGCACGGTGGCCCTGGAACTCAACGGCCAGCTACAGCCGATCATCGGTGATGCCGGCGAATTCTTCGCCTACACGGTGCGTTCGCTGCTGCACACGCTGGGGGTAAGCAGAGGCGGGACCTGAGGTGAAAACCGGGGAAGCCGGGTTTCCCCCTCCGCGCGGGGCTGGTCGATACGACGCGGGGGATGGGGAAGTCGGGTTTCCCCATCCCCCGCCGGTACCGGCGCAAGATGTTGCGCTCCTACTCGGCCACATCAACCACCGGGGCCGCCTCGGCGGGAGCGGGCATCGGCTCCTCGCCCTGGAGCAGGGCGGGATGGGCATCATTGGCGGCCATCGCCCCCGCGACCAGTTCCTTCTGGGCCGTGCCGCTGACCGAGCGACCGCCTTCGAGTTGCACCCAGGCCGACCAGCCGCTGCCCAGCGCCACCTGGCTGGTGTAGTAAGCCACATCGGCGGTGCCTTGCACGATCACGACGCCGCGGCCATCGTTCTGATAGGCGGTGGCGGGATTGTTGGTCAGATAGCCGCCATGCGAGCGCCACTCAATGAAGTTCTGGTTGGGGCCGGCTTGCTGGATCTGATACAGCGCGCCGTTGGAGCCGCGCGCGAACACGCCGATGCGGCCGTCGGCGTACTGATGCACGGCAGGGTTGCTCGTCAGGTAGCCGCCCAGGCGCACCCACTCGCTGTAGATCCCGCCCGGGGCGACCATGGACTTGACATACAGCGCATAGTCGCTGCCGCGGCCAAAGATGGCCATGCGCCCGTCGGCGTGGTAGCCCAGGCTCATGTAACTGGTGACGGTTCCGCCCAGGTTGATCCAGTTGGAACCGAAGCCCGAGGCCGTCTCGCGGAGCATAAAGACGTTGCTCTGCGTACCACGAACGATGATCTCCATGCGATTATCGCGGTGCAGACCGATCACCGGGGCGCTGGTAATATAACCACCCAGATTGATCCAGTTGCCAAAGGCGCCGGCCGCCTTATCCTGAATAATGTAGAACAGCCGGTTCTGGGTGCCGCGGACGAAGACGGCGACCCGGCCATCACGCACGCCGCGCGCCACAGGCTCGTCGAAGATCTCGCCGCCGATCCGCACCCAGTCGTTCCAGCCGCTGTTGGGGGCCTTCTGGGCGATCATATACAGGGCGTTGTCGGCCCCCCGGACGAAGACCATCAGCCGCCCATCGGCGTTGCGCACTGCCGAGGGATTGCTGGTGAGCACCCCGCCCAGGCGCGACCAGGTTCCCCAGGCCCCGCCGGGGCTGGTTTGCCAGATGTGGTACAAGGCATTATCCGCGCCGCGAGCGAAGACCTCGAGCCGCCCGTCGGCGTTGTTGGCCGCGGTAAACTTGATATTCGTAGCCAGTGGACCAGTCATAGCCGTTCTCCTCGTTCCTATTCCTAAGATTGCAAACGTCGTCCCTGTTGAAAATGTAGAGGTTATTAGACCGCCTTAATCGCATGCGATAGCAAGCGCCTTTGTGCAAACTTCTCGTTTGTGAATTTGCTGTGAAGGAAGGCGCATCTAACCCTCGCTGAGAGTGTACGCCCCGGACCGAAGCCTGTCTATCAGTATTTGGACGGATAAGGAGGGGCGAAGCGCCGGCTACGCCGCTGCTCCAGCCTTACCAATGGTGCTACAATACACGTATGTCGCTGCTCTCATGCCAATGCTGGTTGAACAGAGTGCCAGCGCATCATCGCCAGGTCGCATTGAGATGCCCTATCTGGCAATCTGAAATCCAAAATCCGCAATCCGAAATGCTATCGGGCCCCCCATCCACGCCGGGCATCGCGCCCGCGCCAGCCGGGTTGTTGCGCTTCCCGCCGGGTTTTCTGTGGGGAGCGGCAACATCGGCCTTTCAGATCGAGGGCAGTACCAGCGCCGACGGGCGGGGCGAGAGCATCTGGGACCGCTTCTGCCAGCAGCCGGGGCGGGTGGCCGGCGGCGGCACGGGGGAGCCGGCCTGCGACCACTACCGGCGCTGGCCCGAAGACGTGGCGGTGATGGCGCGCCTGGGGCTGGGCGCGTACCGCTTCAGCGTGGCCTGGCCGCGGATCTTCCCCACCGGCGGCGCGCCGCTCAACCAGAAGGGGCTCGATTTCTACCGGCGCCTGGTGGCGGCCCTGCGCGAGCATGGCATCGTGCCGATGATCACCCTCTACCACTGGGATCTGCCGCAGGCCCTCCAGGATCGGGGCGGATGGGCGGCGCGCGACACGGCGCTGCGCTTTGCCGAGTACGCGGCGCTGCTCTTCGAGCGGCTCGGCGACGAGGTTCCGCTCTGGGCCACCATCAACGAGCCGATGCTGATCACCTACGCCGGCTACGCCGGGCGCACCAAGGCGCCCGGCGTCGGGCGGCCCTGGCAGACCCTCGCCGTGGCCCACCATCTGCTCCTGGCCCACGGCCTGGCGGTGCGGGCCTTCCGGCAGATCCTTGGACGGACCGCGAACATCGGCATCGTGCTCAACCTGCGTCCCTGCCACCCGGCCTCGCCCCGCCCGCGCGACGTTCGCGCCGCGCAACTCCTCGACACGCTCACCAACCGCCTGTTTCTGGCGCCGCTGTTCCGGGGACGCTATCCCGACCAGGCGCTGCGCTTCTTCCGCCGACGCTGCGTGCCCCTTCCCGCCGCGCCGGGCGACATGGCGATCATCGCCGAACCGGCGGATTTCCTGGGGATCAACGTGTACGTGCGGGTGCTGGCGGCGGCGGGCAATCCGCTTATGGGCGCGCGGCAGGTTCCGGGGCCGGGGCCAAAGACGGCCATGGGCTGGGAGATCTACCCGGCGTGCATCGGCGAGGCGCTGGCCCTGGCCCGGGAGTACACCGCGCTGCCCCTCTACCTGACCGAGAACGGCGCGGCCTTCGCCGACCATCCCGGCCCCGATGGCGCCATTGACGACCAGGAGCGGATCGCCTACCTGCGGGCGCACCTCGTCGAGGCGCACCGGGCCATCGCCGCCGGGGCCGACCTGCGGGGCTACTTCGTCTGGTCGCTGCTCGACAACTTCGAGTGGGAGGATGGCTACGGCCCGGGGTTTGGCCTGATCCACGTAGATTACACGACCCAGGCGCGCCGTCCCAAGGCTTCGGCGCGGTGGTACGCCGACGTGATTGCCCGCAACGGCGTGCCCATGGAGTGAGCTATGCCGATCGTGTTCGTGCACGGGGCGGGAACCCGCGAATACTACCAGAAGTACCACGTTGACCACGAGCACGTGCGCTCGCATTTGCGACACTACGTCGCGCCGGCGATTGCGCCCGACCCGGAGCGGGTGGCGATCATTACCGCCTACTGGGGCGACATCGGGGCCGAGTTGCGCTGGGAGGGCGAGAGTATGCCGCCAACGCCCCCGCCCCTGTTCTGGCGCGACCATCCGTTGCAGAAGCTGCTGGTGGTCGGGCGCAAGCGCCACATCGCCCGCGAGCTGGCGCTGCGCTTCTCGGCCACTTTCGGCTACTACACCGGGCGCGTGCTGGCCATGCTGGGCCGGCCCCAGGCCCGTATGAGCGCCATGTTCATGGGCGACGCGCTGTACTACTTCGCCCACCGGGGCCGGGCGCCCAATCCCGGCGTCATCCCCTCACGGGTGCTGGAGGCGCTGCGCCGGGCCCGCGCCGAGCAACTGGCCCGCGGCGGCGAGCCGCTGGTCGCCTTCACCCACAGCCTGGGGGGGACGATCTTCTACGATGTGCTCACGCACTTTCTCCCCGCCACGCCAGGGTACGAAGACATCCGCGTGGACTTCTGGGCCTCACTCTCCTCGCAGATCGGCATGTTCGAGGAGATGAAGCTGTTTCTGGCCAGCGATCCGATCTACGGCAAGGGCAAGGCCGCCCCCTTCCCCGACCGGCGCTTCCTCGGCTACTGGTGGAACGTGTGGGACCCGCACGACTTTTTGAGCTTCAGCGTGCGCGGGGTGATTGACGGGGTGGACGACGAGTTCTTCGACAGCGGTCTGTCGGTGACGGCAGCGCACCTGGCCTGCCTGCGTGTCTCGTCGTTCTACGCGGTGTTCGGCCAGAAAGTGGCGACGGTGCTGGGCACCTCGATCGCTCCGCGCCGCACGCTCAACTTTGGCCGCCGGAGGCCGCTGCCGGGGACGTAGCCCGGGCCTCCAGGTCGGCCAGGACGCGCGCGGCGATGTCGTAGGCCGCCCGCGGGCGCCCGATCTCGCGGGCCTGCGCGCGCATGAGTTCGAGCCAGGCGGGCCGCGCCAGCACGGTCCGCACCGCCCGCGGCACCAGTTCCGGCACGCGGATCTGGATGCCCGCGCCCGAGCCGGACACCACGTCGGCGTTCCACTCCTCCTGTCCGGGAATGGGGTCAATCACAATCATGGGCGTGCCCCGGGCCAGCACCTCGCTGGTGATCAGGCCGCCGGGTTTGGAGATCACCAGATCGCTGGCGGCGACGAGATCGTCCATGTAGTCAATGAAGCCGAGCCTGCGGAGGCCCACCAGCGGCCCGGGCTTCAGGTCGGCGAGGGCCTCGTCGAGGTAGTGGTTGCGTCCGGCCACGGTGACCACCGTCGCCGGTTGATCGCCCTTGAGCAACTGGGCGACCATATGGCGCACCCGCTCCGGCGCGACGCCGCTGCCGATGACGGTGACCAGCGGGGGCTCAAGGGGCAGGTTGTGGCGCCGGCGCATCTCCGCGCGGTCCTTCGGCTCCGCCAGTTCCAGTTTCACCGGAATGCCGGTGACGTGGACCCGTTCCGGCTCGATGCCGCGGGTTAGGAGGACGTCGCGGGTCAGTTCGCTGGCGACGAAGTAGGCCGCCACCCCCTCGCGCAGCCAGCTACTCTGGACGGAGAAATCGGTGATCACGGCGTATTCGGGCACGCCGGCGCGCTCGCCGTAGTCTTGCAACACGTGGAGGGGCCACTGCATCGTGCAGATGATCGCATCGGGCCGGAGTTCCTCCACCCGCCGCTCGAAGCGTTTGAGAAAGGGCTGGCCCATGGTCTTGAGCACCGCATTGGCCCGCAGGGCATCTTCGGTGTCGTCGAAGTGCAACCGCGAGTGGACCATGGTGTACAGCGGCTGGAGCCGGGTGGAGAGTTCATTGTAGGCCGAAGTGATCACTTTGCGGGCCACGTCGTTGACGTGATCGAAGACATCCTCGACCACGACGGTCACGCCGGGGTGGAGGCGCAGGGCGGCGCCGATGGACCGGGCAGCGCTGGTGTGCCCGATACCGGCGGACACGTGAAACACGGCGATGGTCGGCATAGCTGCTCCTGTATCGCCGCCCGGAGGCGGCGGGAAGGCATATTGTTGTTGTATTGTACCGCTGAACCGCAGGGGCGCGGAGGCCAGGATAGGTTGTTGTCCTCACCCTCCCCCGCCTCCCAGGAAAACGCCATCTCACGGAGCGAGCCATGACCATCGTCGTATTCGGCAGCATCAACATGGACCTGGTTGCCCGCGCGCCGCGGTTGCCCGCACCCGGGGAGACGGTGCCCGGGCACACCTTTTTCACCGCGCCGGGCGGCAAGGGCGCCAACCAGGCGGTGGCCTGCGCGCGCCTGGGCGCGCCGACGCGCATGGTGGGCCGGGTGGGCGACGACGCCCTTGGCGCGGAACTGCGGGCGGGCCTGCGCGCCGCCGGGGTTGACGAGCGCGACGTGCTGACCACCCCCGGGCCTTCCGGCGTGGCGCTGATCGCCGTGGACGACGCGGGGCGCAACACGATCATCGTGGCGCCGGGCGCCAACGGGGCGATTGGCCCCGCCGACGTGACCCGGCTGGAGGCGGCCCTGGGCGGGGCGCGGGCGCTGCTGTTGCAACTCGAGATCCCCCTGGAGGCGGTCATCGCCGCGGCCAGCGCGGCGCGGCGCGCGGGCGTGCGGGTCATCCTCGACCCGGCCCCGGCGCGCGAGTTGCCCGATGAGCTGTACCGCCTGACCGACATCATCACGCCCAACGAAAGCGAGGCGGCGACGCTGGTCGGTTTCAACCTGAGCGAC
>DAOUDA010000219.1:0-4212 GCA_034431835.1 Chloroflexaceae bacterium
CCCCCGCCCCCCTCCCTCTCCACCTACCGGGGAGAGGGAGGGGGCGCCGAGCGCAGCGAGGCGGGGGAGGGTGAGGATCACACTTCACCTCAACCCCAACCCGCGCGCGACTTTCAAGCGCCCGGCGATGGTCGCCGCGGCCAGGTACCACTGCTCGCGCAATTCCAGCGGCCAGGAGGGAGCAAGCGCCTCCAGATCGGCGATGGTTGCCCTGTCACCGATCCAGGCCAGGGCCTCCACCGCCTTGCGGCGCAGGTAGAGTGGGCCAGCCGGACCATCATCGGGCCGCAAGTCCACGGCGAATGCGCCGATGGCCAGCTCCCGCAGCGGTCGCCAGGCCGCGATATCCTGGATGATCCGTTTGACCGTGGGCCCATCGCGGCCATCGGGCAGTTCCAGTACCCGGTCGGGCACGCCCATGCCAATCCAGGCCAGCGACTGCAAGGCCCTGGCCTTGACCGACTGGTTCGCGTTGGTGATCAGTACGCCGAGGAGCCAGTCAATGACGTCGGGATCGGCGACGCGCATGCGGCCCGCCAGGTACGCCAACTGCTGGGCGGCCCGGTCGGGGAGACTGGCATTGCCCCGCACCAGCACGGCCAGCAGGGGCGCCACCTGGTCCGGCTCGAAGAGTGTCAGCGCGTCGGCGGCGGCCCACATCGTATCGGCCCAGTCGTCGCTGATCGGGGTGTTCGCATCATCGGTTGGGCCAAGGATCACGCGCAACAGGAAGCGCGCATCGAGGAGCTTCATTTCGTCATCGTCGCCGAGATCGGCCAGGGCGAAGATCGCCAGCGCCCGCTCGGGCGGCGAGGGCGACTCCAGAATAATCGCCCGCAGTTCGTCGCGCCCCTGCGCCCCTCGGCCCCAGAGGTCAAGAACGCCTCGCAGCATGGCCTCATCACGCTGCTCCTGGAGCGATTTCGGCGCGACCTGCGGGCCTGCCGGCAGGGCCAGTGAGGCCTCGTCGCGGTAGCGCGCCATGACGAAGGGACCTCGTTGCGACGTAGCGAGATCCCGCTCCTGAGCCAGCCAGACGGGCGCGAGGTTGCGCAGCGCGCGAGCGGCCGCGATGCGCACATTGGTGTACTCGTAGCGCGGGCCGCTGGCGGTCTGGCGCACCTTCTCGGCAAGCACGCGGCGCATTTCCGGGATCAAGCGCGGGTCGCTCAGCCGCCCGAGGGCGGCGACGAGTTGCTCGCGCCGTTCAACGGCCGGCTCGCGCTCGTTGCGCAGGCGAATGATACAGGCATCGAGCACCTCGGCGCGCAGCGCGGGCGGTAGCCGCGCTTCCTGTTCGCGGGTGATCGCCTCGAGGCAGCGCGCCGCGAGCAGGGCGTGGGTGCCGCTCCCGGCGCGAATCGCCCCGGCGAGCGGCTCGAAGAGTTGCGCCGGATCGGTGAGCAAGCCTGCCAGGGCGTACAGGACGTCCTCCCACCAGGATAATCGTTCGGGACTGGCGCAGAGGGTGACGATGTCGGCGATGCGATCGCGCAGGTCAACGTGGGTGTTCAGAGCCAGCGCCGCCAGGTACGCTTCCAGGGCGGGATTGGCAAAACGGGTATGGTTCTGTCCTACGCTGCTGAGTAAACGGGCCTCGCGCAGTAGCGCGTACAACTCCTCCAGGCTGTAATCACGCTCGCGCCGCACGCGCTGAAAGATGCGGAACACCTCCGAGAGCGGAAGGTGCTCGCGATGGTTCCACCGCGCGTACCACGCCAGTTCGGCCAGACTCTCGCGGGCGGCGTCGCCGATGCGAAAGGTCAGGGCCAGGCTGGCCAGGGCCTGATCCAGATACTCTTGCACAATCTGATTGCGAGTGACGCGAACCTCTGCGTGAGCGGTTAGCCGCTCGTAGATCAGCGCCAGCAGGCTCGGCTCGCTCGTCAGACCGAGCAACCGGTTGTCGCGCATGCGCTGGAACACGCGCGCGGCGCTCTTCTGGTCACGTTGGCGACAGTAGCGCATCACCTGGCGTTCGGTCAGGAGTTGCAGGATGAGCACGCGCGCCGCGGGCAACCACGCGCCGGGGTACAGGTCAATGTTCGAGGTCAGCACGAAGCCCTGGTCGGGGCGGCGCCGCGCCAGCGCCGCCAGTTCGCGCGCCAGATCGGCGCGGGCCCGATCGGAGAGCGCGTCAAGGTTGTCGAGCAAGAAGATATAGCGCGTCTGGGGAGCGGACACCGGGGCCGCACCGAGCAGGCCGCTCAGGGCGTCACCCAGGTAGGGGGTCACGTTGCGCGCCTGCTCGATGATGTACCGCTCCAGCCGCCCCAGGCCACGGGTCTGGTCGTAGCCGTTCAGGGTGATGTAGACCCCCAGGGGCCGGGTCGGGTCGCCAATAACGGCCTCGGCCAGTTCGAAAGTAAGCCGGCGCAGCAGGGTGGTCTGTCCGGAGTAGGGCGGCCCGATGACCGCGACGAGGTTGGTTTCGGGCTGTTCCGCTCCGCGCTGGCGGCGCCGGCCGCGCAGACCCAGCCCCAGGCTCTGGTCAAGCGCGTCGAGGGCACTCAGAACGATCGGCGCGTCCTCGGGGCGCCGGCGCGCCAGGGTCCAGTCCTGTCCGGGCGCGAAGCTGACCACGCCGCTTTCGATGAACTCGGCCCCGCTCCAGCGGGTAAAGCTCTCATCGCGCAGCACCTGCGCGGCGTATTCGAGTTGCGCGTTGGGGCTGAACAGGCGCCCCTCGGCATTGCGCATGTAGAGCACCGGCGTGGTCCAGCCCACCTGGTCGGGCCGAAAGACGCGCTGGCGGGCCACGTTGACCGCCTCGTCAATCACCCCGTTCCGCAACAGGTGTTCGCTGAGGTGAAAGGTAAAACTGCGCGCCAGGGCGATCTCAACCAGGCGTTGCATCGCCAGCACGGCCGGGATGCCGCTCTCGATAATCAGCCGCGCGGCCAGGCTGTTGATCTCGCCGCTGACCGCGCTGTTGCAGGCCACCAGCACGACCATCGCAGGCCGGTGGGAGGGAGGAAGCTGGCGCAGGAGCGCGATGAAGGCCTCGCCGGCGAACAACTGCACGCGGCGATCGCCGACTCGTTCGAGCACCAGGCGCGTACCCTCCTGAGGGTGGTGCAAGGCGTGGCCGTAGTAGAGCAGCACGTCGTAGCCCCGGGCCGGCGGCGGCTCCAGGCCGGTATGATCGCCGCCGCTGCGCAGCGTGGGCGGCGGCGCGCCCCGAATGAGCGCGTCGCGGAGATCCTCCTCGGTGGCCCGTGGGAGCGTATCGCAGCGAAACTGCCCGCTGGCCGTCGCGGCGCTGAAACGGGTGTTGAAGTCGCGCTCCTCGGCCTCCCGGTCGATCGGGGTCAGGTTCCAGCGCTCCAGGTCCACCGGGGCGGAGATGACCGTGAGCATGCGAATCGGGCGCTCGGCGATCGGGCGCCCCTCGTCGAAGGCCGGGCTTTTGATGTAGCGCGAAAAGGCGATGCGGGGATCGACGGCGATGGGACGGGGGGCGACCGTGCCGCCGCTATCGTCGAAGTACAACAACTCCCAGGGGATGGCGTGCACCTCGGGCGCGGCGGGGTCGAGCGCCAGACGCAGGCGCAGGGAGCGGCCACGGGCCATCACGGCCGACCAGGCTTTCTGGAACTCCAGGGCCAGCCGGCCCGCGAAGAGCCGGTTGAAGAGGTCGAGACCGAAGGCGGCCAGCCCCTGGGGCGAATTGTCGGCGGGTTGCAGGGTAGCGGGGAAGGTCACCGGTTCGTCGGCGCCAACGCGGCGCCCACCCTGGAGCTCCAGTTCCATCGTGTAGAGACCCGCGCCCCCCGCGCGCTGCACGAACACCAGCAGATCGTCGTAATCGGTCATCGTGTGTCCATCGCCTGAATGGCTCATCCGGCACGGTAACGGGAGGTCTCCGCCACCTGTTGCGTGCGTCGTGGCTCACCCCGGTGGTTTTGCAGGGCGCCGGCGGGAGGATGCGGGAGGACCGGGCCCTCCCGAAGTAAAACTACCCATCACAATCAGTGTGATGAACCAGCAAGTCAACTGGAAGTATATACCATATCTTCAGCCAGTCTGTCCGTGCGCGCGCACGGCCCAGGGCTGATGCAAAGTCGGCGGCAAGGCGCTGCCCCGGCGTGAACACCTGTCCGGTACGATGAAGGCGCCAACCAGTCATCCGTACCAGCGAGGTGTTCACGCTGGAGGCGACCACAGGGACCGTTCACCCGTGCGGCAGCGAGCGCGCCTGTACGCCTGACC
>DAOUDA010000220.1:0-12929 GCA_034431835.1 Chloroflexaceae bacterium
GTGCATCTCAACCTGCCCTTTCGCGAGCCGCTGGTGCCCGACCGCGCGGTGCTGGAGGATCTGTTCAAGAGCCGTTCCACCAGCCTGGCCGCGCCCCCGGGCGACCCTACCGAAGCGCGCGGCGGCGCAGCCCGCCCCGCGGCGACCGTGGTGGCCGGCCCGCGGCTGCTGCCCGAGGCCGCCCTCGGCGCGCTCCTGGACCGGCTCGCCCCGGCAACCAGGGGCCTGATCCTCTGCGGCCCCGGCTGCCCGCCCGACCTGCCCCCGGCGGTCACCCGCCTTGCCGTCGGGCGCGGCTGGCCCATCCTGGCCGATCCCCTCTCCGGCGCGCGCCACGGCCCCCACGACCAGCGCCTCGTCCTCTCGGCCTACGACGCCTTCCTGCGCGACGAGGGCTTCGCCGCTCGCTACGCCCCCGAGGTGGTGCTGCGCTTCGGGGCCATGCCCACCTCCAGGCCCGTGCTCCAGTTCCTCCAGCGCCACCCCGAGGCCCGGCAGATCGTCGTGGACGAGGGCGCCGGCTGGCGCGAGCCGACCAGCCTGGCCGCCGAGCATCTGTTCTGCGATCCGGCCTGGCTCTGCCGCGAATTGAGCGCCCGCCTGCCCGCCGCGCCGGAGCTTACCCCCTGGGCGCGGGCCTGGCGCGACGCCGACCGGAGCGCCCGCGAGGCCATCGCCGCCGCCCTCGGCCCCGACGAGCGCATCAGCGAGCCGGGGGTCTTCTTCCACCTGGCCGAACTGCTGCCCCCCGGCGCGACGCTCTTCGTGGGCAACTCCATGCCCGTGCGCGACTGCGACACCTTCCTTCCCTCCAGCGAGCGCCCGCTGACGATCGTCGGCAACCGCGGGGCCAACGGTATTGACGGACTGGTCTCCAGCGCCCTGGGGGCGGTCGCCGGCGGCGCCGGGCCACTGGTGATGGCGCTGGGCGATCTCTCCCTCTACCACGACGCCAATGGCCTGCTCGCGGCCAGGCTCCACGGCCTGAACGCGACGATTGTGCTGATCAACAACGACGGCGGGGGGATCTTCTCCTTCCTGCCCCAGGCCAGCGAGCGCGACCGGTTTGAACTGCTCTTCGGCACGCCCCACGGCCTCGATTTCCGGCCCCTCGCCGAGTTGTACGGCGCCCGCTACACCCTCGCGCAGGACTGGCCCGCCTTCCGCGCCGCGGTGCGCGCCGGCCTGGAGGGAGAGGGCCTGCACCTGGTCGAGGTGCGCACCGACCGCGAGCGGAACGTGACCGACCACCGCGCCATCTGGCCGCGGGTCAGCGCGGCCCTGCGCGCCGCCGGGGTCGTGTAGGGCAGGGCGCAAACCGGTTTTACCGAAGCGGGTTTCGTCTCAACACCTTCGGATCTCTGGTATGAGGAGGTGTGGAGGTGTAGAGCTGTAGAACTTTAGAGCCTATCCGAATAACTCCGGTAGGAAGGTGGGGAAATCGGGTTTCCCCACGCCCCTCCCTGAAAAGGAATCGGACAACCAGGTTATCCGGATAGGCTCTTAGAGCTGTGGATGCATTATCGGCTCGCGGAACAGCCTCCACAGCTCCACAGTTCCACACCTCCACAGGGCGATATGCCAGCGAAAGAAACAGATCAACCGCGCCTCCCGCCGTACACGCTGACCGGCCACGGCCCGCCGCTGCTGTTGCTGCACGGCTTCACCGGCAGCGCCGAGGAGTGGGCCGGGCTGATCCCCGCCCTGGCGCTGTTGCACCAGGTCATCGCCGTGGATCTGCCGGGCCACGGGCGCGCGCCGGCCCCGGACGATCCCGCGTGCTACACTATAGAGCGCGCCGTTGCCGGTCTGCTGGCGCTGCTCGACCATCTGGGCCACGCCGTCTGCGACGTTCTGGGCTACTCGATGGGCGGGCGGGTGGCCCTGCACCTTGCCGCAACGGCCCCCGCGCGGGTGCGCGCCCTGATCCTCGAAAGCGCCTCGCCGGGCATCGAGGACCCTGCCGAGCGGGCCGCCCGCGCCGTCGCCGACGAGGCCCTCGCTGCGCGCATCGAACGGGAAGGGCTGGAGTGGTTCGTGGATCACTGGGCCGGCCTGCCCCTGTTTGCCAGCCAGGCCCGCCTGCCCGAGGCCGCGCGCGCCGCCCTGCGGGAGCGCCGGCTGCGCGGGAGCGCCACGGGGTACGCCAACAGCCTGCGGGGCATGGGCGCGGGGCGCCAGCCCGGCCTCTGGGCGGACCTGCCGGCGCTGCGCGTCCCGGCGCTGATCATCAGCGGCGAACTCGACGAAAAATACGTCGCCATCGGCGCGCGCATGGCGGCGGCCATGCCCCTGGCCCGCCAGGTGATCGTGTCCGGCGCCGGGCACACCGTCCACCTGGAGCAGCCCGAAGCCTTCCGGGAACTTGTGGTAGGATACATAACAGGGAACGCGGTAGGTTGATGTCCTGCGCGGCTTCGCCGCACACCGCGGGGAGAAAGGTTCATTTGGGTGGGCTGCGCCCTCCCCTGAGGCTTGCGACGGGTCAGGCTGGTTGCCTCATAGCTTGCCCACCGGGAGGGGGGAAGGCGCAGCCCGCCCACGAACTTCTCTGCACCCTGCGGTAGCGCGGCGAAGCCGCAGTGGACCCACGTGAACGTGGGGAAACCTGGTTTCCCTACGTTCACCTTTAGCATTGAAGCAAGGAACACACGTATGCCAATCGAGTGGATCAGCGCGGGCACGTACACCGACATCATCTACGAACACGACGCGGCGGGCGAAGGGATCGCCAGAATCACCATCAACCGCCCCGAGAAGCGCAACGCCTTCCGTCCCGAAACGGTGCGTGAACTGCTCGATGCCTTCTCCCGCGCCCGCGACGACGAACGCATCGGCGTCATTCTCTTCACCGGCGCCGGCGACAAGGCGTTCTGCTCCGGCGGCGACCAGACCGTGCGCGGCGAGGGCGGCTACATCGGGCAGGACGACATCCCGCGGCTCAACGTGCTCGACCTGCAGCGCCTCATTCGCATTATCCCCAAGCCGGTCATCGCCCTGGTGGCGGGCTACGCCATCGGCGGGGGCCACGTGCTCCACGTGGTGTGCGACCTGACCATCGCCGCCGATAATGCCATCTTCGGGCAAACCGGGCCGCGGGTGGGCAGTTTCGACGGCGGCTACGGCTCCAACCTGCTGGCGCGCATGGTCGGCGACAAAAAGGCCCGCGAGATCTGGTACCTCTGCCGGCAGTACAACGCCCAGCAGGCCCTGGAGATGGGGCTGGTGAACGCCGTGGTGCCCCTGGAGCGGCTGGAGGACGAGGGGGTGCAGTGGGCCCGCGAGATCCTGGAGAAAAGCCCCCTGGCGATCCGTATGCTCAAGGCGGCGATCAACGCCGCCGCCGATGGTCACGCCGGCCTGCAACAACTCGCCGGCGACGCCACCCTGCTCTACTACCTGACCCAGGAGGCCCAGGAGGGGCACCGGGCCTACCTCGAAAAGCGCAGGCCCAATTTCCGGCGCTTCCGGCGCTTTCCTTGACGTGGGAACGGCGGCCCTGCCGCCGGTTGGCGGGGTATGGGGAAACCAGGTTTCCCCATGCTCCCCGTGATATACTCTGAACCATGACGACCAATGTCACCGCCCCGGCCCCGCCAGGGCCGCTCAAACGCTGGTTGATGGCCATCCGCGTGCCCACGCTGCCGGCGGCGGTTGTGCCGGTGCTGGTGGGGTCGGCGACGGCCTTTGCCGACGGCTTCTTCCGGCCCCTGGTGTTTCTGGCGGCGCTGCTGGCGGCGTTGCTCATCCAGATCGGCACCAATCTCGCCAACGATTACTTCGACCATCTCAAGGGCGCCGACACCCCCGAACGCCTCGGCCCTACCCGCGTGACCCAGAGCGGCCTCATCGCCCCGGCGACGGTGCGCAACGCCATGCTGCTCTGCTTCGGCCTGGCGGCCCTCTGCGGCGTTTACCTGATCGTCGTCGGCGGCTGGCCCATCCTGCTGATCGGCGTACTGTCCATCGCCTCGGGCATTCTCTACACCGGCGGGCCGTTCCCCCTGGGCTACAATGGCCTGGGCGATCTCTTCACCTTCGTCTTCTTCGGCGTGATCGCCGTTGTTGGCACCGACTACCTGCACACCGGCACCTTTCGCCCGGCGGCCCTCCTGGTCAGTCTGCCGGTAGCGATGCTGGTGACGGCGATCATTGTGGTGAACAACCTGCGCGACGCGCCGACCGACCGCAAGGCCGGCAAGCGCACCCTGGCGGTGATCTTTGGCGAGCGTTTCGCCCGCGTCGAGTACTTTACCCTGGTGCTCGGGGCCTACCTGCTGTTGCCGGGCATCTGGTGGTGGAACGGCACGTCGCCCTTCGTGCTGCTGCCCTGGCTCAGCCTGCCCCTGGCCCTGCCCCTGCTGCGCATGGTGTGGACCGAGCGGGGGCGCGTGCTCAACCTGGCCCTGCGCGGCACCGCCCGCCTGCACATGGTTTTCGGCGCATTGCTGGCCGTGGGGTTGCTGGTTTGAACTTTCTTCGCACACCTGCCCCGTGGCAGAAAGCGGGGCGAAAGATGGTTCGCCCCTACGATTGACCATGACCACCATCCCCGACTGGCTGGTCCGTCGCGCGGCGCTGCATCCCCATCGTCCGGCGTTGATCACCCCTGGTGGCGCATGGACATTCGCCGAGCTTGACCGCCGGGCCACCCATCTTGCCGCGCGCCTGGCCGACCTCGGCGCTCGCCCCGGTGACCGCGTCGCAGTGCTGGCGCGCAACGGTCCGGCTTATGTGGCCGCCATTCACGCCGCGCCCCGCTGCGGGGCCGTGCTGGCGCCGCTCAACATCCGCCTGGCCCCCGCCGAACTGGCCTGGCAACTCACCGACTGCGGCGCCACTCTGCTGCTCCACGACACGGAGCACGCCAGCGTCGCCGTCGCTCTCGGCGCCGTGCCGCGGGTGGCGCTTGAGGACCTCGGCGATCCGGAGCCGGACACCCGCGCCTCGATCGCGGAGCGGGTCCTGGCCCTTGACGCGCCGCACACGATCATCTACACCTCCGGCACCACCGGCCGGCCCAGAGGCGCCGTGCTGACCATCGGCAACCACTGGTGGAGCGCGATGGGTTCGGCGCTCAATCTGGGCCTGCGCGACGACGACCGCTGGCTGGCGGTGCTGCCGCTGTTCCACGTCGGCGGGCTGGCGATTGTGCTGCGGGGGGCGATCTACGGCATCCCGGTGGTGCTCCACGAACGCTTCGATCCCGCCGTCGCCCTGGACGCGATTGACCGCCAGGGTGTGACGATTGTCTCGCTGGTCGCGGTCATGCTCCAGCGTATGCTCGACCTGCGCGGCACGACGCCCTTCCCGGCGCACTTCCGCTGCGCCCTGCTCGGCGGCGGCCCCGCTCCCTGGCCGCTCCTCGAAGCCTGCGCCGCCCGCGGCGTGCCGGTCGCGCTGACCTACGGCCTGACCGAGGCCGCCTCCCAGGTCGCCACCCTGGCCCCCGCCGACGTCCCGCGCAAGCCCGGCTCTGTGGGGCAGCCATTGCTGCCCACCGAGGTGCGGATCGTCAACGACGCGGGGCTTGAGGCTGCTCCCGGCGAGGTGGGCGAGATATGGGTGCGCGGCCCCACCGTCACCCCCGGCTACCACGGCCAGCCCCAGGCCGGTGCCGCCGCCATCGTGGACGGCTGGCTACGCACCGGCGATCTGGGCCATCGCGACGCCGAGGGCTTTCTGTACGTGGTTGACCGGCGCAGCGACCTGATCATCTCCGGCGGCGAGAACGTCTATCCGGCGGAGGTCGAGGCGGTGTTGCTCGCCCATCCCGCCGTGGCCGAGGCGGGAGTCATTGGCATACCCGACCCGACCTGGGGGCAGGCGCCGGTGGCCTTCGTGGTTCCGGCGGCGGGCTGGTCGCCGGCGGAGGCCCTGGCCGCCGAGGTGCTGGCCTTCTGCCGGGAGCGCCTGGCGGCCTACAAGTGCCCGCGCGCCGTGCGCTTCGTCGCCGCCCTGCCGCGCACCGCCGCCGGCAAGCTCCAACGCGCCAGACTGCGGGATATGCTCTGAGACCGGAGAGCGGGGAGGCGGACAGGGCGCAGCCCTCCGCAACCCGGTTCTTCCGCGCGCGGCAGAAACCTCCTGGCTGCGCCGGGTCGCGCGCCCGCCGCGGTCGGTACAAAGGAGGCGCGGAAGGGCCTGGCCCCTCCGCGCCCTGTGACCCCCTGCTACTACCACGCCAGCCACTGCTGCAACCGATCCAGCAGGACCAGCATGACCAGGATGAAGCCGAGACCGATGAGCAGGGGCGCCAGGGGATTGGCAGTACGCTGAGACGCCGGTCGCGTGATGATCACCGTCTCTACCTCTGGCTCGCCACGATTGAGAATCGCGGCGAGAAACACCGCCACGGTCAGGCCGCCGAGAACGAGCAGTTCCATCGGACCCTCCTCTCGCATGTGGCCTTGTTCGCGCAACCCTGCAGGGGGCAATTGTATCCTACGGTCAGGCGTAGCGGGTTGTCATCGGTCTTGAGGGGGATCCGGGGTGAACACGGGGATAGCCGGTGTTCCTACCTCCCCGCCTGCGGGAACGCCGGGCGTCCTGGCGCTGAAGGGGAACAGGAGGAACAGCAGGGTGACCCCCAGGACCACGGTGAGCAACGTAGCCATCCAGAAGGCGTAGCTCAGGGGCACGGCGTAGGTCAGGGGGGGATGGTGGCCGAGACCATAGTCAAGCAGAAGCGACAGGGCATACCAGGCGACGATGCCCAGGCGCGCCGGCAGGCCCAGGGGGCCGATGCGCGTGGCGAGCAGGAGACCCTCGCAGGTCAGGCCGATGTGGGCCACGAACAGCATCGCCTCCAGTGGCCAGTAGCCTGGCACAAACCCGGTCTCGCTCCAGTGGCGCAGCCAGAAAGCCAGGGTCCACAGCCCGTACTTGACGCAGGCGAAGGCGGCAAAGGCATTGAACCAGCCCCACTGCCGCCCGTAGTACAGCCCCGGGAAAGCCACCGTTGCCAGCAGCGCCGCCAGCGGGCAGTCGGGGATGAACGGCCAGGCCCACAGGGGAGCGGCGGCCAGTTGCGGCCCGTACCAGACCCAGCCGCCCCACACCACCCCGACGGCGTTGGCGGCCATACAACTCCAGAAGATCAGCGGGTTCCGCAGGACGAGGTTGAGAACTTTTTCAAGCAGGGTGAACATAAACCTGAGGCTCCACGGTCTCAACGCAGACGCCGGATGGGCACCCCGCCCACGAAGGCCCCCGGAGGCACGTCGCGGTTAACCAGGCTCATCGCCGACACGGTCGCCCCCGCGCCGATCACCACGCCCGGCAGGATGGTGCAGTTGGCGCCGATGGTCACATCGCGCCCGATCACCACCGGCCCGCGCCGCCACTCGCGCCGGGTGAACTCGTGGCAGAGAATGGTCGAGTTATAGCCGATCACGCAATCTTCCCCCAGCGTGATGTCCTGGGGGAAGAAGATGTCAACCATTACCATCAGGCCAACCGAGGCACAGGCGCCGACGCGCATCCCCAGGGCGCGGTAGAGGGCGTTCTTCACGGGGAGAAACGGGACGTAGCGCGCGAACTGGATGATCGCCGCGTTGCGGGCCACGCGCCCGTAGCCGCCGGTGACCCGTGGAAAGTACCAGAGCGCGTTGCGCGGCCCCGGTGAAGGATGCACCGCCAGACGGGCCTTGCGCGCCGCGCTGGACCCCAGCCCGTCCGCCTCCCAGGTGTCGAGCGCCTGCTCGTTGCCCTGCTGCATAGCTCCTCGTATGGTTCGCTCCGCCGCGCTTCAGTGTAACATAGTTCCCCGCGGGGGCGTGGGGAAACGGGGGTTCCCCCACACTTCTCAGGTGTAGGGTTTTCCGGCACATCCTCGCGTCACATCCGCCATCTGGGGCATTGGGACGCCCAACTCCCCCTCTCCACCGTAGGTGGAGAGGGGGACAGGGGGGGTGAGGACCGTAAGCGTATTGGAACGCCGAAAACCCCTTCTCGCTCGAAAAAACCTACACCTGAGAGGTTCCCCACACCCCGCACAACGAAGGGAAAAAGTATCTTGCCGGGAGGGCGCAGCCCTCCCGGACCCTCCCGCCTGGGGCCAGGGTCGTTGCAAAGTCTATGGGGCAAGCCCCGCACCCGCCGCGGGAGGCGGACCTTGCAGAAGCCCTGCGCCTGGGAGCGGCCCGTTTGCCATACCGGCGCTTCGGCTCTAGAATGCAGTAGAGACAATTCCTGGAAAGAGGGTCCGGGGGGCTATGCCCTCCCAGAAACCGTCTTTACCGACCAGATGTACCACCAAGGATGAACCAATGAAAATCTACACCAGGACCGGCGATGCCGGTGAGACCGGACTGTTCGGCGGCCAGCGGGTGGCCAAGGACGCGCTGCGCGTCCAGGCTTACGGCAGCGCCGACGAGTGCAACGCCGCCCTGGGCGTGGCCCGCGCCATGGGCCTCGATCCCGAACTCGACAACCTGCTGGCCCAGGTGCAGAACCAGCTCTTCGTCGTCGGCGCCGACCTGGCGACGCCTGGCGAAAACCCCAACATTCCGCGGGTAAGCGAAGCTGATGTCGCCTTTCTCGAAGGGTGGATCGACCAGCTCGAGGGTGAACTGGCGCCCCTGCGGCAGTTCATTCTACCCGGCGGCACGCCGGCGGCGGCCTATCTGCACCTGGCGCGCACCGTCTGCCGGCGCGCCGAGCGGGGGGTGGTTAGCCTGGCCCAGGCCGAGCCGGTCAACGCCCAGGTGCTGGCCTACCTGAACCGCCTCTCGGACCTGCTCTTCGTCGTGGCCCGCGCGGCCAACGCCCGCGCCGGGGCCGGCGACGTTCCCTGGGTCAGCCCGCGCCTGGCGCGCCAGGGGGAGTAGGAGCGTTGTTCCTGGGAGAGCCGCGCCCTCCCAGGACCCTCCCCGTGCGGATTGCGGCACAGCGTTGCGCCCCGTTCACAGATCGGGCACATACGACGTCAGCACCTCGCCCTCGACCAGGTGCACCCTCGCGCCCACGCGCGCCGCCGTCTCCGTCACCTGCCAGGGAGCCTGTTCCAGCACCCGGCGCATATCGGCGTAGCCCGCGGCGCGCCGCGCCGCGATGGAGGGGCGCGAGAAATCGGCGGCGCTCTGCGGCACTTCGTCAGGACGCGGCTGGTAGACCAGATGCACCAGGTCCACACTCGCCCGCCCCGGCTCGACAGGCAGGCCACGGGGCAAATTGCCGCGTTCCGCTTCCGGCACGCGCTCGCGCAACTGGCCGAGCAGCCAGCGCATGTTGAGCATCTGCGCGACCATCTGCACATCGTGGATCGTCCGGCTGGCAAACTGGATCTGCCGCTGGCGCCAGAGGACGTCATCCATGGTCTCCGGCTCCGGGCCATACGGGTTCCACAGATCAATCGCGATAATCAGCGCGGGACCCGCCAGCGGTTCGCTGAGCACGGCCTGGAGCGGCGTGTTGGCCACACAGCCGCCGTCCCAGTACAGTTCCCCGTCAATCCGGGTCGCCGGGAACCCCGGCGGCAGGGAACCGCTGGCCAGCACATGCTCCGGCCCGAGCGACTGGCGCCGGCTGTCGAAGAAGACCAGTTCGCCAGTGGTCACCTTCGTGGCGCCCAGGCTCAGACGCACCGGGCCGTGGTTGATCAGTTCAAAGTCGGCGTAGCGGCGGAGCGTCTCGACCAGTGGGGTCGGGTCGTAGTAACTGGTTGCGGCGGGTGTGCCGGGCGGGGCGAGGTTGGGGGCCACCAGGCGCGGAGTGAAGAAACGGGGTTGGCCCAGGACAATGGCCTGCCCCACACTGAGCCGGTTGAAGACCTGGCGGGCGAACCCGTCGAGATTGGCGCCCCACTCATCGGGGCGGGAAATCGCGCGCCAGAAGCCCTCCAGTTGCGCCACGCGGCGGTCGGGCGCATTCCCGGCGATGATCGCCGCGTTAATGGCGCCAATCGATATGCCGGTCACCCAGTCGGGGTGGTAACCGGCTTCAGCCAGGGCCTGGTACGCCCCGATATGGTACGCCCCCAGCGCGCCGCCGCCCTGGAGCGCCAGAATGATCTGCGGATGGCCGGATAGTGTTGCATTCATGCTCCTTCCCCCTTTCCCTCTGGCAGTGTAGGAGGGGGAGTTACAAGGTGTCATGCATCGCCGCAGGACGGAGTTCGCTTTCTCCACCGAAGCGCCGGGGGCCATACACTCCCAGGATGACCACGGCAACTATCGCCGTCACCCCCACGACGATCCCATAGGACGAGACAAAAACGCCCAGTCCAAGCAACACGTAGGCCAGCGTATTGGACAGTGCATGGAACAGGCTCACGAAGAACAGGCTGCGCGCCGTGTTCTGGTAGAGCCAGGTCTGGATCACTGTGAGGGACAGGTTGAAGAGAAGCTGGCCGGGCCATGGCAGGGCCGCCATCGGCGATTCCGGATTGAGCATCAGAGGCGCGTGCCATACGAACGACAGCAACCCCATGATGAGAACAATCTGCCAGTCAGGGCGCCTTGCCTGCAAGCGCGGCAGGGCGAACCCCCGCCAGCCGATCTCCTCCCAGGCGCCAGTAAGCAGCATCACGCCGAACACCGGCAGTAGACCCGCCCAGGTGAACCGGCTCGCATCGGGCCACGCCTGGCCGGTGACGGCCCCGATGCCCAGGGCAACAACCGCCACGAGGGGCCAGAAGCCGATTACAAACGCCCACCGCCAGGGCGAAGCGCGCCAGCGGAACAGCGGCTCGAACAGGGAACGGAGGCCAGCGGGTTCGCGGAGCGCCAGCACAACCGCCACCGCCGCCAGGGTTGGCCCCAGGCCGCCAGGCAGGCTGAACAGGGGGCTGTCGAAGGGAAAGAGACCCCGCGCGTAGAGAGCCTGGGGAACCCATCCCAGCCAGGAGAAACCGAAGGCCAGGAGGTAAAACGCCGGCACAGGATGACGGCGGAGTGGATTGCCGTGGCCCATAACGGCCTTACGCCCGAACATTGACGATGTTCCTATGCCGTAGAGCGACTGTTGGCTAGCGACCGTGGCCCATAACGGCCTTACGCCCGAACATTGACGATGGTTGCCTGCATCAGGGCCACCACTTTGCTGGCCGTCCCTACGAAAGCGCGCGCCTCGCCCGTGCAGACGGTGAGCGTCCTGCCCGCGCTCTGCACCCTGCCGATGGCCAGGAAGCGTTCGCCAAGCGCCGGGCGCAGGAGGTTGATCTTGAACTCAGCGGTGACGACCTCGTGCCCGGCTGGCGCTCTGGTTAAGGCGGCATATCCGCAGGCGCTGTCGAGGATGCTCGTGATCGCTCCAGCGTGAAGATAGCCGTGCTGTTGGGAAAGGTGGCGGGAAAATGGCAAGGCGATCTGCACCTCACCGTCGGCGACCGCGACAGGCTGCGCGCCGAGGGTTGCCATCAACCCCTGCGATTGAAAGCTGCGAGCAATCCGTTCCTGGACGTCATGCATAACGGAACGTCTCCCTGAGGTGAGGCTCCCCAACAAGCGCCGAGACGAAGTCTTATCGTGGTCAGGGCGAGGTTTCGCTGCTCATCGATAGTCGTACTCGACACGCTCAATGCGCCCGCGCCAGTACGGATGCGGCCCCCCGGGGCAGCAGCCAGGCAACCTCGCCCTCCAGCGGGACGAGCATCCCATCGCGCTCCTGGAAGCCCCAACAGCGAACCTGCCAGGGCGTGGGCACGAGCGTGCCGTCAACCTCGCGGTAACGATAATCGGCGCGGACGGTGTCGATCAGGCCCCGGGCATCGAACTGAAACACCAGTCTGACACTCGTCGCGCCGTCACGGAGCGTCGCGGCGGCGCTGGTCTCATCAATGGCTTCCCACTGCACCCCCTGGCCGGGCAAGAGCGCCGTGGGGTACCATGCCGCTTCGGCCAGAAAGCGCATCAATTCGCCATGGTCCAATTCCGGACTGGCCGGCATTTGTGCCACGGTGAACAGTCCCAGCGCTTGCGCCGCCAGCGCGCCCGTACCCGCGACATAGGCATCATACACGTAGACAGGCACGCCGGGCGCCATGCTGATCCGCGCATCCCAGACGAAGCCCGGCGGGTGCGTAACGACGTGCTGGGTCGAAGTCAACGGGCGCCATTGATCCGCGGTCTGGCTCATATTGAAGGCCCCGGTAAGCTTAACCTGGGCGGAGGCAACCACGGGCTGGCCCGCCTTCAACACGGCGCCGAAGTACCGCTGCACAGGCGCCGGCAGGTCGGCCAGGTCGCGCGGGTCGTAGGTTGTGACCCGGGAAGGCAGACGGGCCGCATCCATCTTCGCGTGCAGATCTCTCGTGGTCCTCTGCCAGCGCAAGGCCCCGTAGAGGTACAGCACCCCGATGGCGCCAGCCAGGATTAAGAACAGGGCCAGGATCGACTTCGGCCATGACAAACGCATCGCTTGCTCCTTAGCAGTCGGTAAAGTAAGTATTTGACATTTCCGGCTCCCTCCCGGCCTCCCCCCAACGGGGGGAGGCGCCGGACTCCCTCCCCCAGCGGGGGAGGGTTGGGGAGGGGGCGGGGGTTGAGCGAAAGACGTTGTTTACAGACTACGTAGCGGCATCCCCGGTGGAGGACGGAATGGCTACCGCTTACGTTGTGGCGTATACTACGGCGAGAAACAAGCCACACCTGTGACCGGCATCATTGTAACCCGGCGCCCCCGCGCCGCATCACATTAACGATTGGAGCGCGCCCGGTGATCATCTCAGAACGTGGGCAGGCCAGGACTTCCTGTACCTTCCCTTCTGGCGCGGCGTGGGGCAATCTGGTTTCCCCGCAGCCCTTCAACCGTATGAACGAGGCTTTTGTGGGCGCCGGACCCTCACCATCGGGCAGGGGCGTGGGGAAACCTGGTTTCCCCATACCCCGCCAGCCGGCCGTGTTCACCTCAGAATGTTCCTGGGACGGCTGCGCCCTCCCGGATCCTTACCATCGGGCAGGGGCGTGGGGAAACCTGGTTTCCCCACG
>DAOUDA010000221.1:0-17667 GCA_034431835.1 Chloroflexaceae bacterium
GTGGGGCGCGGCGAAGCCGCGCCCCACCAGGAAGGGGAAAGTTCAGAGGGTTTAGCCCTTCCGAAACTCTTCTGGCAAGGCAAACCGCTCGCGGATCGGCCTGAAGAGGGTTTCGGAAAGGCCTGACATCAATTCCTGTTGAGCGGCCCCCATCATCGCCTGTCTCATTAGCGTACCGGCTGGCTGAACTCGCCCCTGCCGGTCTGCTCCCGATCAGGGAGGAGGAGGGAGGTACAGGTCATAGGCGCCCGAGAATACAGAGAACCCCTTTCCGCCTGAAAAACGCTATACTTGAGAGGGGTTGGGGAGAAGAATGAAACCTCTCAAACGGCAAAGCGCCTACATACGCGTATCGGCGGGCGGCACGACCTGGTAGCGCACCCGTGGCGAGGCGGGCAGGCGCAGGATGATCCGGGCAGTCTCGCGCACCAGGCCGCGCAGCAGCCGGCGGCCCAGCGGCGCGCGCAACTCGATGCCGGTGCGCCCGTCGGTGGCGGGGCCGGCCAGCCATAGCGCCAGGCGCGCCGACTCCTCGGGCGGAACGGCTACCAGCCGGGCGACGCGGTCGAAGGCGCGGGCGCGCCCTTCGTAGCCGGCCACGACCGTCATCTGGCGGGTGAGGACCGTGTCAAGCAACCCCGGATTGAGGGTGAAGACGCCGATGCCGTGGGCGCGCTCCTCGGCCGCGAGGGCCAGGGTGAAACTGCGGATCCATGCCTTGCTCGCGCCGTAGGCATTGCCATAGGGATTGGGGCGGCGCTCGCCCTGCCCCACGATGTTAATCAACTTGCCCTGCCCGCGCTGGCGCATGTGGCCCAGGGCCACCAGCGAGCCGTGGTACGCGCCCAGGATATTCGTCTCGACGACCCGAGTGAAGCTTGCCGGAGGGACATCCACGGTTGGCCCCTGGACGGCGGTGACCCCGGCGTTGTTCACCCAGACATCAATGGCCCCAAAGGCGGCGATGGCCACTGCACCCAGGGCGCGCACCTGGTCAAGCTCGCGCACATCGCAGCAATGGCCTTCGACCATCGCGCCTCGGTCGCGAAGCCAGACGACGGCGCGCGCAAGCTCATCAGGCACATGGCTGGAGACCACGATCCTGGCGCCGGCGGCGGCGAAGGTCCGCGCAATGGCCAGGCCCAACCCTGCGCCGCTCCCGGTAATAACGGCTACCTTGCCTGCAAGCGGACCAGAGGGCGGGACGGCGGTTGCGTCTGCGGTCATGGATCGTGCTCGTTCGGTCAAGAACGCCAGGAAATCTTTTCGTATTATAGGGCCATTGCGGCTGTGCCGCCGCCACGGGTGCAAAGTGGAGATCACTGCGCCGCGACGATCCTTCTCACTCATGTCGCGCACACCGATAAAAATTGCTGTTACCGTACGCCCCTCCCCTCAGGGAGGGGCTGGGAGGGCGCAGCCCTCCCAGAAAAGGGATCGGATAACCAGGTTATCCGGATAGGCTCTTAGAGCGCGACCGCCAAAGGTCTGCCCAGAGGTGGCATGGACATCTTCTCCCCGTTTCTCTGCAAACCGAATGCGGGGCCTGGAGAGAAGGACCTGCTGCGCCTCGCGAAGGGTAACATGATGCCTGGTCTCGAGCTTTTCCTCGGTAGAGGCCGGGCAGACTACTGCAGCAATCTCCAAGTCGATGGTCGTCATCTGGGAAGTTGACGGGCGCTTGTTGGCATCGTATCACGCGGGCGTCAACGAGCGCCGGCATCGTGCTGGCGCTCGCTGGTCGCACACGCGTCACTGGACAGGTTCGTCCAAACAACAGGAGTTTACACCTTCGTGGCTCGCATCGCCTTTCTCGATTCATGGCTCCAGCAGGTGGCGGAAGGGAGCGGCACGGCGGCGGCGATCGGCGGGTTGGGCCGGGCCCTGCGGGCGCAGGGCCATCACGTGACGCGCATCGCCCCGCTGAAGCCCTGGCCGGCCTCGCTCACCGCGCGGCGCCTGCTTTTCAATCTGCAGGTACCGGCCCTGCTCCGCGCCCTGCGCTACGACCTGATCGTCGGCTTCGATATAGACGGCTTTCTGGTGGCCGATCGCGCCCCTGCGCCCTACGTGTGCAGCATCAAGGGCGTCATTGCCGAAGAACTGCTCCACGAACGCGGCGCCGTGCGGCGGCAGCTCTGGGCGCTCTCGCGCCTGGAGCGTCTCAATGGCCGCCGCGCCCCCCTGGTGCTGACGACCAGCGAGTACTGCCGGAGCCGTATCGGCTACCACTACGGCGTGCCCGCCAGCAAGGTGCGTCTGGTACCCGAGGGCATCGACCTGGACCACTGGCGTTGCCTGCTCGAGGCCGCCGGCGATTCTGTTCCCGACGGGCGCGTGATCCTCTGCGTGGCCCGGCAGTACCCCCGCAAGCACATCGCCGATCTGCTGCAGGCTTTCGCCCTGCTGCGCCGCCCGTTCCCCGACGCCCGGCTGGCGATCGTCGGCGATGGCCCCGAACACGCTCGCCTGCGCGCCCTGGCGTCCGAACTGGACCTCGGCGTCGCGGTCACCTTCACCGGCGCGCTCCCCGACGATGCCGCCGTGGCCGCCTGGTACCGCCGTGCCAGTGTCTTCTGCCTGCCCAGCGTGCAGGAGGGTTTCGGCATCGTCTTCCTGGAGGCCATGGCCGCCGGCCTGCCGATCGTCGCCACCACCGCCGCCGCCGTGCCCGAAGTGGTCCCGGCGGGGCAGGCCGGGCTGCTCGTGCCCCCCGGCGATGTGCATGCGCTGGCCGCGGCCCTGGCCGAGGTGCTGGAACGGCCCGCCCTGCGCGCCACCCTCGGCGCCTACGGGCGCGAGTATGTGCAACGCTACGACTGGGCGCGCGTCGCCGAACGCTTTTGCGCGGCAGTGGCCGATCAACTGAGGTGAAGCGCCGCCAGGCGCAGACGGGTCGGGGAGGGAGCGGGAGGGCGCAGCCCTCCCGGGAAAAGCTCTATCCCGTTGTTATGTGGCGACGCCGTAGAGAGGTCCAACGCGACATAAAATCCTTGACGCGCATCCGTTGCGTTGTTATAATGCAGGCACCTGAACTATCAGGCACTCCTCACGAAGACTCCCAGAGATCCAAAGCTGTATAGTGGTCGCAAGGGGAGAGGCAGTTTCTGGCGTCGCCTCTGGCAACCGCTATACGCGGCCCACACGAAACCACCACAGCTTGAGATCGCACACCTGCACATTAGCAACACCGCCCGCTGGCCAGCGCTCGATGGTACGCCAGACACACGGCGCGCGCCGCATGGCGGTTTATTTGCCTGTTCCGCTAGCATTGCTCCCGGCCAGGCAACGTTCCGCAGCAGGAGGAAAGTGTCCATGACCACAGCTACCGGCGCCTCGCTGATGCAACTTCTCAGCGAGATCCAGGACCGCCAGCAGTTCCAGCAGCTCAACTGGCGTGGAACGTTTGCGGATTACCTGGACATGGTTGCGCGCAACCCGAAGGTGACGCGCAACGCCTTTCAGCGTATCTACGACATGATCATGTCGTATGGTACAGAGGAGTTTATTGATGCCAAGAAACGCCTGATCCGCTACAAGTTCTTTGCCGACGCCAGCTTCGATGGCGATGATGCGATCTTCGGGCTGGAGATCCCCCTGATGCGCCTGGTGAACTTCTTCAAGGGCGCGGCCAAGGGCTACGGCACCGAGAAGCGTGTGCTGCTGCTCCACGGTCCGGTCGGCTCCTCGAAGTCGACGATCGTGCGCCGGCTGAAAAAGGGGCTCGAGCACTACTCGAAGACCGAAGATGGCGCGCTCTTCACCTACGACTGGTACCTCGGCACAATCGAGAACCACGCGACCTTCGACTGGCGCCAGGTTCCCGAGTCGGAATGGGAAAAGTGCCCGATGCACGAGGAGCCCCTGCACCTGGTGCCCGCCGAGTACCGCGAGCGCTTCCTCGCCGAAATCAACGAGGGTCGCCCGCCCGAGGAACACGTGCGCATCGAGGGCGATCTCTGCCCGGTGTGCCGCTTCCACTTCCGCGAGTTGATGCGCCGCTACGACGGTGATTGGGCGAAGGTCATGCGCCACGTGCGCGTGCGCCGGCTGGTCTTTAGCGAGCAGGATCGCGTGGGCATCGGAACCTTCCAGCCCAAGGACGAGAAGAACCAGGACTCCACCGAGTTGACCGGCGATATTAACTATCGCAAGATCGCCATCTACGGCTCCGACTCCGATCCCCGCGCCTTCAACTTCGATGGTGAGTTCAACATCGCCAACCGCGGGATCATCGAGTTCGTCGAGATGCTCAAACTCGATGTGGCCTTCCTCTACGACCTGCTCGGCGCCTCCCAGGAGCACCGCATCAAGTCGAAGAAGTTCGCGCAGACCGACATTGACGAGGTGATCATCGGCCATACCAACGAGCCGGAGTACCGCCGCCTCGAGAACAACGAGTTCATGGAGGCGCTCAAGGACCGGACGGTGCGGATCGATATCCCCTACGTCACCCGCCTGCGTGATGAGGTCAAGATCTACGAGCGCGACTTTAACCGCAAGAAGGTGCGTGTCCATATCGCTCCACACACGCTGGAGGTGGCCGCGATGTGGGCCGTGCTCACCCGCCTCGAAGATCCCAAGAAGCCCAACCTGACCCTGCTGCAGAAGCTCAAGCTCTACAACGGCAAGACGCTGCCCGGCTTTACCGAGGACAACATCAAGGAACTCCGCAAGGAGGCCGTGCGCGAGGGTATGGAGGGCATTTCGCCCCGCTATATCCAGGACAAGATCTCCAACGCTCTGGTCACCAACCAGGAAGAGGGTTACATCAACCCCTTCATGGTGATCAACGAACTCGAAAGCGGCCTCAAGAACCACGCCCTGATCAACTCCGAGGACGATCGCAAGCGCTACCGCGATCTGCTCTCGGTGGTGCGTGAGGAGTACACCGAGATCGTGAAGAACGAAGTGCAGCGGGCCATCTCCGCCGATGAGGAAGCGATCAAGCGCCTCTGCGGGAACTACATCGACAACATCAAGGCCTACACCCAGCGCGAGAAGGTGCGTAATCGCTACACCGGTCAGTACGAAGAACCCGATGAGCGTCTGATGCGCAGCATCGAGGAGAAGATCGATATCCCCGAGAGCCGCAAGGACGACTTCCGACGCGAGATTATGAACTACATCGGCGCGCTGGCCATCGAGGGCAAGACCTTCGACTACCGCACCAATGAGCGTCTGCACAAGGCGCTGGAACTGAAGCTCTTCGAGGATCAGAAGGACAGCATCAAGCTGACCTCGCTGGTCTCGCGCGTGATCGACAAGGATACGCAGGAGAAGATCGACGTGGTCAAGGCCCGTCTGATCCGCGACTTCGGCTACAATGAGCAGAGCGCGACCGACGTGCTGAACTACGTCGCCTCGATCTTCGCCCGTGGGGATACCAAGAGCAACTACTAGGAGGGGTGAGGGCTGGCGTAAGGCGCGCGGCGCGAGCGCATTCCGGTCAGAGCGAGGCTGCTCGTCTGCCAGATGCCTTACGCCGCGCGCCTCGCTGCTCCCACCGTGCGCCGTATGCCTATGTCCATGAAACGCGTTGACCGCGACCTGGGGCGCTTTCGCCAGATCGTTCGCGGGAAGATCAAAAAAGACCTGCGCAAGTACATGTCGCAAGGGGAGATGATCGGGCGTCAGGGGAAACGCTTCGTCAGCATCCCCGTGCCCCAGATTGATATCCCCCAGTTTCGCTATGGCGCCCGGCAGGGCGGCGGGGTTGGCCAGGGCGACGGCGATGTCGGCGACCCGATCGCCCAGGGCGATGGCCAGTCCGGGCAGGGCCAGGCCGGCTCCGAGCCGGGCCAGCACGTCCTCGAAGTGGACGTCTCGCTGGAAGAACTGGCCGCCATTCTGGGCGAGGAACTGCAACTGCCCAATATTCAACCCAAGGGCAAAAAGAACATCGTCAGCGAGAAGGACAAGTACAGCGGCATTCGCCGCACCGGCCCCAACTCGCTGCGCCACTTCAAGCGCACCTACCGCGAGGCCCTGCGCCGCCAGATCGCCGCGGGCGACTACGATGAAGGCGACCCCGTTGTCGTGCCCATTCGCGACGATATGCGCTACCGCTCCTGGAAGGAGACCATGCTCCCCGAGAGCAACGCGGTGATCATCTACATGATGGACGTCTCCGGCTCCATGGGTACCGAGCAAAAGGAACTGGTGCGCATCACCGCCTTCTGGATCGAAACCTGGCTGCGATCGCAGTACAAAGAGATCGATATTCGCTACATCGTTCACGATGCGGCGGCCAAGGAGGTGGATCAGGAGACCTTCTACCATATCCGCGAGGGCGGCGGTACGAAGATCTCTTCGGCCTACAAGCTCTGCAACCGGCTGATCGATGAACGTTACCCCGCCGATGAGTGGAACATCTACCCCTTCCACTTCTCCGATGGCGACAACTGGGGCGGCGGTGATACCCGCGAGTGCATTGAGTTGCTCAAGAAAGAGTTGCTGCCCAAGGTCAACCTGTTCTGCTACGGCCAGGTGCGCTCCCTCTACGGCTCCGGCCGCTTCGCCCACGATCTGGAAGAGTACCTGGGCGGCGACGAGCGGATCGTGATCTCTGAAATTGCCGAGCGTGACGATATTTACGATACGATCAAGGATTTCCTGGGTAAAGGCAAGTAAGGCCACCGCCGTAGCCGGCCGGTGGATCGGGATCGCACCGCGCGCGGCCCTCGTGCCAGGGGGTCGCGCGTAATCCTATTGCCATCGCAGATGCCAGATCGGCGCCTGTGGCCCGGGCGCAGCCTGTTCCAGAGCATTTCTCGCATACCTTGAACCGAGGCTCGATCAATCGTGACCGCCGGGAGGCGATGGCGCAAAGGCCCGGCATCACTCCCACGAATCCGTTGCGCCTTCGCGTCTTTGCGTCAACCTTTCTGATCCCTGCTCCAGACGCGCTCGATCCCCCGGTGACGCCTTGACCGGTCGCCTGGAACCGCACTATGGTGCTGAAAGACGTTGTGCCCACCCTCGCCGCGCCGCCCGTCTCGCAGGCTCACCGCCTGCGCCGCGTTACCTTCTGGCGCGAACTGGCCCCCGCCCTGCTCCTCGGCCTGCTGGCCCTCGTCCTCACCACAGCCTTCTACGCCAGCGCCTACCGGGCCCACATCCGCGCCGATGACCGTATCCGCGACCTCTTTGCCGGCTTTCAGTCCCTGGAGGGCGAGTCTCAGGGCATGCCCTATCGCTGGACCACGGGCGCGGGGACGGTGTGCCTGCCAGCGATGGGACTTGCGCGCCCCCTGGCGGCCCTCGACCTGCGCCTCCTGGGCGGCGCCGTCACCGCCGGGAGCGCCGGACGGGCCATCGATCGCGCCGATGTGCGCGTCGGCGGCTTGAGCCTGCCCCTGGCAATCGCGCCCGAGCACCGCGCCTACCACCTGCTGCTTCCGCCCGCTCCCGAGGGTGGGCCGCTCTGCGTGACGCTCCTCAGCGCCACGGTGGATCCCTCTGGCAACGGGCGCGTCGTGGGGGTGGGGCTGCGTTCGGTCGCCGCGCGCCCGCTGGAAGGCGGCGCCTTGCCGCCGCCCGGCGCGCTGCTGGTGAACCTGGGGTTGGCGCTGGGCGGCTACGGGGTGCTGCGCCGGCTGGCCATGCCTCAACCCATCAGCCTGGTGCTGGTTGCGGGCCTGGCCCTGGCCCTCGGCGGGGGGCTGATCGGCGGCGCGATCCGCCTGGCCCCCGATCTGCCCTACTGGAGCGCCTTTACCGCCGTGTCCCTCGGCCTGATCCTCGGTTCCCTCGTCACGTACCAGTGGGCCGCGCCGCGCCTCGCCCCCTGGCAACAGGAGATGCTGGGCGTTCTCCTCATCCTGGGCCTGATCAGCCTGGGTTGGTACGCGCTGGCCCACCGCGAGGGCTACGTGTGGCCCTTCCCGTTGATGGCCCGTGCCGGCGGCGCCTTCGGCTGGGGTGTGCTCCCCGCGATCGTCCTCTTCGGCGCCTTCGCCACCGCTATCCTCACCTGGCTGCGCACCCCCGACCCGCCCGCGCCGTGGCTGGGCATCACCACCACGGCCCTCGCCGCCGCCCTGCTACCGGCCACGCTCAAAGCCGGCCTGCGGGGGCGCCCGTCGTTGTTCCAGCACTTCGCCGAGCAGTCCGGCAACTACATCCACGACGTGCCCCGCGTCGGCAACGATCCGCTGGGCTTCCTACGGGGGTACGTAGCCAGTATGCCCGACCTGGTGCTGCACAACAAGACCCACCCGCCCGGCAGCACGCTGTTCCTCTGGGGCGTTGAGCGCCTCTTCGGCCCGGGACCCGAGCCGGCGACCTGGGTGGTGATCGCCCTGGCGGCCCTGGGCGTGTGGCCGACCTACCGGCTGGCGGCGGCCCTGGCCGGCCAGCGGGCCGCGATCCTGGCCGCGGCGATCTACGCGCTGTTGCCGGCCTTTATGATCTACGCCGTCACCTCGATGGACGCGCTCTACGCCACGGTGCTGGCCTGGGCGATCTACGGCCTCTACCGCGCCCTGGTGATCCTCGATCAACCCGACGGGCCATTGGCGCCCCAACTCCTGGCCGCCTTTACGGCGGGCGCCTGGATCGCCCTCGGTCTGCTCTTCAGCTTCACCACGCTGATGCTGGCCCTGGTGGTGCTGGCCCTGGTGGCGCGCCGCCTGGCGCTCGGCCCGCGCCGGCTCAACGATGCGCTGCGCTGGGCCGCCATCGGCGGGGTGCTCGCCGGCGCCGTGCTACTGCCGCTCGGCGCGCTGTGGCTCGCCACCGGTTACAATAGCCTGGCGGCGTTCTTCAGCGGGGTCGCCAACAACCGTCTGGATGTTACGGCGCGCGTCTCGCCGCTGGGCCTGTCGAGCTACCTCTTCTTTCTGGCGGTCAACAGCGTGGCCTATGCCTGGTTCCTGGGGCCCTGGCTGATCTACCGGCTCGGCCGCGATGGGCGGGCCAGCATCGCCCGCACACGCGCTGGCGTGGCCCGGCCCGCCGACGCCCTCGGCATCGGCCTCCTGGCCCTGCTGCCGGGGATGCTCTTCTCCGGCCTGTTCTACCGCGAGATCGAGCGCGTGTGGCTCTTCAGCCACATCCTCATTGCAGCGGCGCTCGCTGATGGTATCATGGAACAATACAACCGGCGTGGCAGCCTGGCGGCCCTGGTCCTGCTGAGCCTCTTCGCGCATAGCGTCATCTTTCGCGCCGCCCTCCGCGTTTCCTGGTAGGAGAGACTATGAAAAGCACACGCCTTCCTCCCCAACTTGAAGCCGCCCGCGAGGAGATCGAACGGATCGCCCGCGACTACGGCCTCGACTTCTTCCCTATTATCTATGAGGTGCTGGATTACCGCACCCTCTACGAAACCGCCGCCTTCGGCGGCTTTCCGACGCGCTACCCCCACTGGCGCTTCGGGATGGAGTTCGATCAACTGCTCAAAGGGCACGTCTGGGCCGGGAGCACCATCTACGAGATGGTCATCAATACCAATCCCTCCTACGCCTACCTGCTCGAAGGCAACGAAGACGTGACCCAGAAGATGGTCATGGCCCACGTGACCGGGCACGTGGACTTCTTCAAGCACAATATGTGGTTCGCCCACACCAACCGCAAGATGCTCGATACGATGGCCAACCACGCCACGCGCATCCAGCGGATCATTGACCGCATCGGCTATGATACGGTTGAAGATTTTATTGACACCTGTCTCTCGCTGGAGAACCTGATTGACTACCACTCGCCTTACATTCGCCGGCCCGAGGCCCAGAGCCTCAAACCCCTCGTCGGCGAGGAAGACCCGGAAGTGGTCGAAGGGTTGAAGGTTGAGCGCGAGTACATGCGCGAGTTTATCAACCCGCCGGAGTATCTCGAATCGCAACGCCAGAAGCTGGAAGCCGAGCGCGCCAAACAACGCCGCTTCCCCGAAAATCCTCAGAAGGACGTGCTGCTGTTCTTGATGAATTACGCCCCCCTGGAGCGCTGGCAGCACACCGTGCTCGAAATCGTGCGCGATGAGGCGTACTACTTCGCCCCGCAGGGGATGACCAAGATCCTCAACGAGGGCTGGGCCTCCTACTGGCACTCGACGATCATGACCCAGAAGGTCGCATCGGCCGCCGAGATCGTCTCCTTCGCCGACCTGCACTCCGGCGTCGTCGCTACCGGCGGCGGGCGGCTCAATCCCTACAAACTCGGCCTGGAACTGCTGCGCGACATCGAGGACCGCTGGAACAAGGGCAAGTTCGGCAAAGAGTACGACGAGTGCGACGACATCGCCGCCAAACGCGCCTGGGACCGGCAGCTCGGCCTGGGGCGCCAGAAGATCTTCGAGGTCCGCCGGCTCTACAACGATGTCACCTTTATCGACGAGTTTCTCACACCCGAGTTTGTGCTGGAGAACAAGCTCTTCACCTATCGCTACAATCGCGATACCGACCTCTACGAGATCGCCTCGCGCGAGTTCAAGGAGATCAAGGAAAAGTTGCTCTTCCGCCTCACCAACTTCGGCCAGCCGTTCATCTACGTTGAGGATGGCAACTACAACAACCGCGGCGAGTTGTACCTGCGCCACCGCCACGAAGGCGTGGATTTGAAAATGGACTACGCGCGCGATACGATGCGCAACCTGAATAAGATCTGGACCCGCCCCGTCCACCTCGAAACGGTGATCGACGACAAGAAGCGCCTGCTTTCCTTTGACGGCAGCGATTTTACCGATCGGCGGGTTGATTAGGGGCCGTCGGGACAGCCGGGGCGTCCGCTGTCTTTCGGGGAGGGCGACGCCTTCCCGGCCCCTCCCCCCAGCGGTTCTCAGGTGGAGGGTTTTCCGGCCCATCCTCGCGTCGCGTTCACCATCTCGGGCGTCGGGACGCCCAACTGCCCCCTCTCCCGCTCAGGGAGAGGGGGCAGGGGGTGAGGATCATAAGCGCATTGGAATGCCGAAAACCCCTTCTCGCTCGAACAACCCTCCATCGATCGCCGAACTGCTCCATGACGCCGCTACCCGTCTCCAGGCGACGAGTACAACCCCCCGGCTCGACGCCGAGTTGCTCCTGGCGCATACATTGGGCTGGCCGCGGGCGCGGGTGCTCGCCGAGCGGCAACACCATCCCTCGACCGAGCAGGCAGCCGCCTTCGCTGCGCTGGTGGCCCGCCGCGAGCAGGGCGAACCAGTGGCCTATCTGGTGGGACGCAAAGAGTTCTACGGCCTGGACCTGGAGGTGACCCCCGCGACCCTGATACCCCGGCCCGAAACCGAGGTCCTGGTAGAACTGGCCCTGGCCGAGGCCCGGCGCCTGCTGCAGATGAAGACCGATAGGGCGGGCTGGCCGGGCCTTACCATTGCGGACATCGGCACGGGCAGCGGGGCCATCGCTATTGCTCTGGCCACGCACCTGCCCGAGGCCCTGGTCTATGCCGTTGATCTTTCGGCGGAGGCCCTGGCAGTGGCCGGGCACAACGTTGACCGGCACGGGTTACAGGGGCGCGTGCGCCTGCTCCAGGGTGATCTGCTTGTGTCCCTCCCCGAAGCGGTGGACCTGATCGTCAGCAACCCTCCGTACACGATCTACGATGAGATTGCCCCGGACGTGCGCGCCTATGAGCCGCGCCTGGCCCTCGACGGCGGGCCGAACGGCGCCGCGGTCCACCGGCGCCTGCTGGCCATGGCGCCGGCGGTCCTGCGTCCCCACGGCGCCCTGCTGCTGGAGATCGGGGCGTGGCAGGGTCGGGTTGTGGCCGAACTTGCGCGCGCGGCCCTGCCCGGCGCCGAGGTGCAGGTGCATCAGGACCTGGCCGGGCGCGACCGCGTGGTGGTTGTGCGACGTTGAGGTCATCAGGTTGGTGAACAACTGGTCAGGGTGTAATCCTGCTGTCATCCCCTGCCGCTGGAATGTCCAGATGACTCATTTATACTGAATGTACGAATGGAACCGTCTGGGAGGGCTTTGCCCTCTCAAGCCCTCCGCCGAAGTGAGCGTGGAAGGGTTTGGGAGGGCTTCACCATCCCTGAACCTCCCTGCCGGACGGGGGCGTGGAAAACCCGGGTTGCCCCATCTGCCACCCAGCCCGGCGCGCAGGGGCGGGGGGCAACCCGGTTTCCCCGTTGTTCAGATACCACCACGTTCGGCGAGGCCGCAAGAGTTTGTGAAACAAGGTGAACGGGAGGCAAGCAGAATGGCTGCACTCTTTGTCGCACTCGGCATTGCCATTATTACGCTTCTGGCCCTCTTACTCTGGTTCGTTCCGCACCTGTTGCATCAGCAGGCGGTAAACAACGCCGCCGAAGCGGCCCGGCTGCGCGATATGCTCCTCGACATGCTCAGTGAGCAAGAAGCCGTTGCGATGCGCCAATCCGAATTGAGCGCCTCGATCGCCTACTTCCAGGAGCAACTGGAACAAGTGGTCAATACGACCCAGCAGGAGGGCCCCGCGGGGCAGATGGCCCTGGCCGATTCGGATGCCCTGCGGCAGATCGAGGAGCGCATCAGCGCCATGCAGATCCAGATTCAGCACTGGCTCGACACGCGCGCGCGGGTGCAGCGACACGTGCAGGCGCAGGACAACGAAGCCTGGGCGCACCTGATGAGCCTGCTGTCGGCCATCCAGGAACGGGTGGGGCAACTCTCGGTCGAGCGCGCGAGCATCTCGAGCGCGCCCCAGGTACGGGAATTGCTGGGGGAACTTGAGCAAGAACTGGAGCAATTGCGCGCCATTTCCGACGACATCGCGACGCTGCGCTGGCGGTTGCAGCGTTCCCTGGGGGGACGGGATTCCGGTAACCCTGGCCTCCGCATCCGGGCGGGCGGCAGCGCCGACTGAGCCGCATGGGCCGGCTTCGCTCTCCAGATCCGATCAGGCCTCAAGGCATTGGCATTGCCGATGCCCGGGTCTTTTCTTGAGCGGATGGCGCGTGGTATCCTGGTATCCCACAGGAATACCCTGTTCCCCATGCCGTAGTGGTAGCCGGGCTTCGAACAAAACTACGCAAATTCGGTCACGCCACCACGTTATGATACGTACAGGAACAGGTTCCTGACAGAGGAACGCAGAACGGAGCGCCCTCGGTTCGTCTTTACTGCCGGTGCAACGTCCATGAGCATAGTTGTTATTGACAATCAGGTGGTTCACTACGAGGTTTTCGGACGGGGCAGGCCGGTGCTCTTCTTGCACGGGTGGCTCGGCAGCTGGCGCTACTGGTTCCCCACCATGGAAGTAGTTGCCGAGCACTTTCGCACATATTCGTTCGATTTCTGGGGCTTCGGCGACTCGCGCCGCAAGCGTACCCAGGAGAGCATCCAGGCCTACTCCGAACAGGTCATTCGCTTCCTCGATGCTCTGGGCATTGACCAGGTCATGCTGGTCGGGCACTCGATGGGTGGCATGGTGGCCCTGAAGACGGCGATCAACCACCCCCAGCGCATTCAGCGTGTGGTCACCGTCGGTGCGCCGATTAATGGCGATTCGTTGTCGTGGCTGCTCAAGTTGATCGACCGGCCCTTCCTCGCCGATACGTTCGCCCGCACGCCGCTGCTGCGGCGCTACCTCTTCCGCTTCTTTCTTGGCCAGACGAACGATCCGGCGGTAAAAGAAGTGATTGACGATAGTGTGAAGTCAAGCGCCGATACGCTCCGCTACGCCGTCAGTTCGATGTGGCGCACCGATCTGCGCCCCGAACTCCCGCGCCTGCGAGTGCCCGCCATGGTTGTCCACGGCGGGCGGGACGATATTGTCGACCCCAATCAGGTTGAACTCTTCACCAATGTGCCCCTGGCCGAAGTTGTCACGATGCCCCGCAGCCGCCACTTCCCCTTCCTCGATGAAGCCGCCACCTTCAATGAGGTGCTTCTGCGCTTCCTGCAGGCAGACCCGCCCCCACCGCTCCGTGCCACGTCCCGCATCGTCTATGAGGCGCGGACGTTGCCAGGTAATTAAGGTCCCATCCGCATAACCAGGTCATCCGGATCATGTTCTGGGAGCGCATGCCCTCCCGATCCCTCCCCTCAGGCAGGGGCGCCGGGAAACCTGGTCGCCGCACCCTCCCCGTGGTCTGTGCTACAATACCGGCGTGAGTCTGCGGCTGACAGTCGAAGGTGTCGCCGCGCGCTATGGCGCGCGGCTGGTGTTCCACGACGTTTCGCTGGAGGTGCGCGCGGGCGAGGCGCTGGTGGTTTGTGGCCCCAACGGCAGCGGCAAGAGCACCTTCTTGCGGCTGCTGGCGGGTCTGCAACGCCCCGACGCCGGCGCGATCGTCTACGAGGCGGCGGGCGGCGCATGCGCGCCGCGCGATGCCGCGCCGCTCATGGGCTGGGTCGCCCCCGATCTGATGCTCTACCGCGATCTCACCGCGCGCGAAAATCTGCGCTTCTTCGCCGCAGTGCGCGGGCTGTACCGCGATGACCGGGCGCTTGACCAGTTGCTCGAAGCGGTCGGGCTCGGCGGGCGCGGCGATGACCGCCTGGCAACCTACTCCTCGGGCATGGCCCAGCGCCTGCGCTACGCCTATGCCCTGCTCCACCGCCCCCCTGTGCTCCTGCTTGACGAGCCGACGGTCACCCTCGATGAACGCGGCGCTGGCCTGGTTGATACGCTGATCGCCGACCAGCGCCGCGCGGGGATCGTGGTGATTGCCACCAATGACCCGCGCGAATTGCGCTATGCGGATCTGGTGCTGCGTCTGGGTGGCTAAGCGTTGTGCTGGCCCCTCCGGCAGGCAGGGGCGTGGGGAAACCAGGTTTCCCCACTTTTAGCGAGTGAGGAACGGGGGGTTGCCGGGAGGGCTGTACGCTCCCAGAACCTCCCGGGAAGCGTCGGACGGGCTCTAAGCCCGATACCTTTCACATACGTGCTGCGTGCGGCACGGCCCCCCTCCCAGCTTCCCCCCGCCGGGGGGAGGAGTCGGACGCCCTCCTCCAACGGGGGAGGGTGGGGGCGAAGAGCTTCAGGTATTGGCTCTAAGCCTGACGTGTGAGGCGGGAGCAGGTATGGACAGGGCCACGGATACGGGCCAGGAAGCGCCCGTGCTTGAGACGCCATTCCGGGCCGGTACGCCGGCGCCGGTGCTGTTTGCCGCAGCCTGGGCGGTGTTTGTCAAGGATCTACGGATCGAGTTACGCACCCGCTACGCCCTCAACGCGATGGTGCTGTTCGCAGCCTGTACCGCCGTCATGGTCAGCATCGGCACGACCTTTATCGGGCTGCGTCGCACCGAAGAGGCGTTGCTCATTCAGTCCTCGCTGCTCTGGGTGGCCTTTCTCTTCGCCGCAATCACCGGCCTGTCGCGCGGCTTTGTGCAGGAAGAAGAGGCGCGCACCATGGCTGCGCTGCGCCTGGCCGCCCCGCCCGTGGCCGTCTACCTGGGCAAGTTCCTGCTCAACCTGGCCCTGCTGGCGCTGCTGGGGGCCATAACCAGCCTGCTGTTCATCGTGCTGGTGCGTGTGCAGGTGGGCAGTCCGCTGGCCTTCGTGGCGCTGCTCGGAGCGGGCAGCCTCTGCCTGGCGGCCGCGACCACCATCCTCGCCGCGATTATCGCCCGAGCGAGTTTCAAAAGCGCCCTCTTTGCCGTCCTGGCCTTCCCTTTGCTGGTGCCGCCATTGATTATCGCCATCCAGGGCACCGCGCTGACACTGGAAAACGGCGGCTTCGGTCCCGCCCTCGGCGCCTTGCAGTTCCTTGTGGCCTACAGTGTGGCCACGTTTGTGGCATCGTTGATGCTGTTCCGCTTTGTATGGGAGGCGTAGGGCGGGGTTGGCGGAACGCGGACCGGGGGCGTGGCGAAACCCGGGTTGCCCACATCACGTCAATAACCAGGCGATCGCGAAGCATGTGATGAAGCTCCCATCGGCCCGAAAGACTTCGTGATACAATGAGCAGGCAATTATATGGCCCCGGGGCCTCCCGATGCTTACCATCCTCTCATTCTCTAAAAGCACATGCTGTAGTATGATACGCATATCACGGCGCGCCCCCACGGGGGGCCTGGAAAGGTGATGGCGGTGGTGGAGCGACTGGGCCAGATCGGCAAGTTGCTGATTGGCGTCTGGATCGCCGGTATCGCCGTGGCGATGTTTCTGGTGATCCCGCAGTACGAGGGCCTCGGCAACGCCGGACGGATCGTGATTATGCACGTGCCCACGGCGTGGGTGAGCGTGCTGGCCTTCGCCGTGTCGGCGCTGTTCAGCGGGTTGTACCTGTGGAAGCGCCGTCCCGAGTACGACCACTATGCCCTGGCGGCGGCGGAGAGCGGCTTTCTGTTCACGGCCCTCGCCACGGTGACGGGCATGATCTTCTCGCAGGTGGTGTGGGGGATCTACTGGAACTGGGACCCGCGGCAGACCTCGATTTTTGTGCTGCTGCTGATCTACGCCGCTCTCTTCGCCCTGCGCTCGGCGATCGACGACCCGGCGCGGCGACGCCAGCTCAGCGCCGTGTACTCCCTCTTCGCCTTCGTGACGGTGCCGTTTCTGGTCTTCGTGGCCCCCCGTATCGCCGATAGCACGCTGCACCCCAACTGCGCCTTCATCCAGGGCAGCACGTGCGACGGGATCACCCTTGAGGTCGGCACGATCGGGTTGCTCGGGGATCGCAAGGTGCAACTGCTGGCTCTGGAGCGCCAGGGCGACGTGGTTACCGCCGAGGTGAAGGTGAGCGAACCCGGCCTGACCAGTGAGACGATCCTGCGCCCCAGTTACGACCTGGCCGCCGGCGAAATGGTCGCGCGCCCCGAGTTTCCCGGTCTCCGCTACCAACTGGGCCTGGAGGCGGTTGATCTGCGGGCCAATACCGCGCTGTTGAACATCGAAGCGCCAGGGACCGGCCTGCTGGAGAACCGGCGGACGTTGTTCACCTTCCTGGCGTCAATCGGCGGTTTTACGGCGTTGTTCTTCTGGCTGCTCACGCTGCGCGCGACGCTGCTCGACGTGCAGTGGGCCCTGGCCCGGCGCGGGGGATCTCGGGTATGAACGGTTTACTTGAAGCGGGCACGGCGATCTATGTGGCCATGGCCGTCGCCCTGTCGGTGTGGATCGGCATCTTCGTGTACCTCTGGCGGATCGACGCGCAGGCGCGCGCCCTGAAGCGCGAATTGCAACGCGAACGCGAGCAGCGCCCCCACGGTGAGGGTGGCGCGCCGCGCGCCAGCGTCACCCGCGTCGGCCAGTCCGAAGGCGAGCCGGTCGAACAGTCGGGTCGAGGGTAACGCGGGGGCGCCTCGCGCTCCCCTGGTGTGGAAAGTGCGCCTATGGCAACCGCAACTTCGGTCTCGCGGCGCGGGATGCCGATCAAGCCCCTGCATATCGTGGGCCTCGGCATTATTCTGATCGCCATTGTGTATGGGGTCTTCGGCTTCCAGAGCGGCTTCCGCTCGTATACCCAGAGCGTGGACGAGGCCATGGCCGCCACGCGCAGCGTGCAACTGGCCGGGTTCCTCGGCAGCACCGGCGCGTATGACGCGGCGGGCCGCTTTACGTTCATGCTCCAGGACGAGCGGGGCAAGCTGATCAAGGTCATCTCCGATGACCCGCGCCCGGCGAACTTCGAACAGGCCATCAGCATCGTGGCCATTGGCCGCTACGATCCCGCCGAGCAGGCCTTCATGGCCGATGATCTGCTGGTCAAGTGCCCGTCGAAGTACCAGGAGCAGATGGGCCGTTAGACAGGGTTCCACCCTTCGTTGCCGTTGGGAGGGGCGCGGGGAGGCGTAGCCTC
>DAOUDA010000222.1:0-12080 GCA_034431835.1 Chloroflexaceae bacterium
GTAGCCCTCCCAGCTCCTCCCCTCAGGGAGGGGCGTGGGGAAAGCCGGTTTCCCCACCTTTCCTACAGGAGTTATTCGGACAGGCTCTTAGCCGCGCCGCACCGGACAGGGACCGTATAAGGCAACGACCAAAGTCGTTACAACGATAACAAGGAAACGCCAGGTAATGACGACTTTAGTCGTCCCACCATAGAGGTGTCGCTCTTTCGTCAAACCCAATCCATTAGCTTTCGGTGCATTGGAGAGGAGAAACTATGCTACCGAGCGGCAATGGTTCCTGGGATGCGCCGGATGAACTGCCCCGGCTGCGCCAGCGCTACGACTTGTTGGTGCGGGCGCTCAGGCTGATGATTTATGACTACGACGTGGCGACGGGCGGAATTGTCTGGAGCGGCGAGACCGAACAGGTCTGCGGGATGAGCGTGGCGGAGCTGAATGGCGGGATCGCCCAGTGGGAAGAAGCCATCCACCCCGACGATCGCGCCAGGGCCATGGAATTGCTGGGCGAGGCGGAAGCGCGGGTGGGCCAGTACGATGTTGAATACCGCTTCCGGCACAAAGACGGAACGTACGTCTGGATCCTTGACCGTGGCGCCTTCCTGCCCGGTCCTGACGGCAAGGCCGCGTGGATGATCGGCATGATGCAAAATATCAGCGCGATCAAACAACTCGAAGCCGAGCGACTCCAGATGCAGGCTGATGTGATCGCGGCCCAGGAGCGGGCGCTGCGCGAGTTGAGCACGCCGCTCGTGCCCATCAGCGATGAAGCCGTGGCGCTGCCACTGATCGGCGCAATTGATGCCCGCCGGGCCGGACAGATTATCGAGACGTTGCTCGAAGGCGTCGCCGCGCGTAATGCCCGCATCGTCATTCTGGACATTACCGGCGTTACGACCGTTGACACCATGGTGGCCAATATGCTCGTCCAGGCGGCCCGCGCCGTGCGGCTGCTCGGCGCGCGCGTCATCCTGACCGGAATCAGCGCGGAGATCGCGCAGACCCTGGTAGGGCTGGGCGCCGCTCTGCATTCGATTGAAACCCGGGCGACCTTGCAGGACGGCATCGCCCTCGCGCTGCAACTGAAACCGTAACAGGGAGGAACAAACGCTCGATGACCACGAAAAAACGCATTTTGACCGGAGATCGGCCCACCGGCAAGCTGCACCTGGGCCACTACGTCGGCTCCTTGCAGAACCGGGTGGCCTTGCAGGATACCTACGAGTGCTTCTTTATCATCGCTGATCTGCACGTTTTGACCACCAGACCCACCCGCGCGGATATTGCCGAGATCCCCCAGAATATCCGCGATCTGGTGCTGGATCATCTTGCGGTGGGAATTGATCCCGAAAAGGTCACATTTTACGTGCAATCAGCGGTGAAGGAGATCTACCAGCTCAACCTGATCTTCGAGATGCTGGTGACGGTGCCGCGCCTGACGCGCCTGCCGAGCATCAAGGACATGGCCCGCAACGCCAACATTGACGAGGAACAACTGCCCTTCGGCCTGCTGGGCTACCCGGTGTTGCAGGCCGGCGACATCCTGATGCCGCGGGCGCACCTGGTGCCGGTGGGCAAGGATAACGAGGCCCATGTGGAGATCACCCGCGAGATCGCCCGTCGCTTCAACTACCTCTACGGCGAGGTCTTCCCCGAGCCGGAGGCCCTGGTGCCCGAAGTGGGCACCCTCCCCGGCACCGATGGCCAGGGCAAGATGAGCAAGAGCGCCGGCAACGCCATCTTCCTCTCCGATGACGCGAGGACCGTGGAGCAGAAGGTGCGCGGGATGTACACCGACCCCAACCGCATCCGCGCCGACATCCCCGGGCGGGTGGAGGGCAACCCGGTGTTCGCCTACCACGACGCCTTCAACCCCAATGTCGAGGAGGTCAACGACCTGAAGGAGCGTTACCGCCAGGGTCGGGTGGGCGATGTGGAGGTGAAACGCAAGCTCTTTACGGCCCTGGAGAACTTCCTGGCCCCTATCCGCGAGCGCCGCGCCCACTACGAGGCCAACCCGCGCCTCGTGGACGAGATCATCGCCGCCGGCAACGAACGGACCCGCGCCGTGGCCCGCGAGACCATCCACATGGTCGAGGAGGCCATGGGACTGACGTACTTCCGTTAATGGCGCGCGACGCTGGAAAGCAACGCCTATGTACACCCCGACACTGGAAGAGGTGCGCGCCCTGCGCGGCCAGGGCAACCTCTGCCCGATCTACCGCGAAATCCTGGCCGACCTGGAGACGCCCGTCTCGGCCTACCTCAAGGTGGCCCAGGGCACCCATAGCTTCCTGCTGGAGAGCGTGGAGGGCGGGCAGCACATCGCCCGCTACTCCTTCATCGGCAGCGATCCCTACCTGACCCTGCGCCTCGACCGGGGCGTGGCCCAGGCCGTCCAGGGCGGCTACAAGCAGACGCTCAACTACAGCGATCCCCTGGTGGTGCTGGGCAGTTACCTCAGCGCCTACCGGCCCGTGCGCCTGCCCGACCTGCCGCGCTTTGTCGGCGGGGCGGTGGGCTACCTGGGCTACGAGACAGTGAGCTACTTCGAGCGGCTGCCCGTGCCCGAACCCTGCGATTACCAGATGCCCGAGGGCTTCTGGATGTTTGTGGACACGCTGCTGATTTTCGACCACCTGCGCCACAAGCTCAAGGTGCTCTCGCACGTGCATCTGGACGCCGAGGACCTGGAGGCGGAGTACCGCCGCGCCACGGCGCGGATCGAGGCCCTGGTGGCCCGCCTGCGGCAGCCCGTGCCGCCCGCCGCGCGCCTGGGGGCCCGCGAACTGGAGCCGCGCAACTACGAGCCCCATTCGCCGGCGGAGCCGCCGCGTCCGCGGCCCGCGCCCGTCTCTAACCTGACCCGCGAGCAGTACCACGCCAATGTGCTGCGGGCCAAGGAGTACATCCTCGCCGGCGACATCTTCCAGGTGGTGCCCTCGCAACGCTTCACCCGCCCCACCAGCGCCGACCCGGTGACGATCTACCGCGCCCTGCGCACCATCAACCCCTCGCCGTACATGTTTCTACTGCGCACCGGCGAGGGCGACCTGGTGGGCGCCTCGCCCGAACTGCTGGTGCGCGTGCAGGAGGGCGAGGTGCAGACCCATCCCATCGCCGGCACACGCCGCCGCGGGCGCGACATGGCCGAAGACGCCGCCCTCGCTGAGGAGTTGCTGAACGATGAGAAAGAGCGCGCCGAGCATCTGATGCTGGTGGACCTGGGGCGCAACGACATCGGGCGGGTGAGCGAGCCGGGCACGGTGCGCGTACCCACCTTTATGATCGTCGAGAAGTACAGCCACGTGATGCACCTGGTGAGCCACGTCACCGGGCGTCTGCGGAGCGACATGACCGCCCTCGACGCGCTGCGGGCCTGCTTCCCGGCGGGCACGGTGAGCGGGGCGCCCAAGATCCGCGCCATGGAGATCATCGCCGAACTCGAAGGCGCGCGCCGCGGCATCTATGCCGGCTGCGTGGGCCACGTCGGCTTCAACGGCGACCTCGACACCTGCATCGCCCTGCGCACCCTGGTCATCCAGAACGGCGTGGCCTACATGCAGGCCGGCGGCGGCGTCGTGGCCGATAGCGACCCCGAGGCCGAGTACCAGGAGAGTTGCAACAAAGCCGCGGCGCTTCTGCGGGCCATTGATCTGGCCGAGGAACTGGTGTGAGTATGGGGAAACCTGATTTCCCCATCCCTCTGCCCGCACGGGAAACCAGGTCTCCCCTATTGCCCCTCGCGCCGGGGAGGGTCGGGGAGGGCGTCGCCGCCCGAGGAAAAGTCTGTCTCGTGCAGGGGAGAGGGGAAACCGGGTTTGCCCATTGCCCCTCGCGCCGGGGAGAGGTTCTGGGAGGGCGAGGCCCTCCCCGGCAAACCCTGCCTCCCGCAGGGGAGAGGAGAAACCGGGTTTGCCCATATCTTCTATGGCCCGCGCCCGCTGACCAGCAAATAGACCACCATGATCATCATCAGCGGCGCCAGGCCCATCAACAGGGCCAGGCCGCTGACCAGCATCACCCGCTGCGGCCCGCGCCCGTCAATAAAGCGGCGCGTAATCACCACCAGTAGCCCGACCGCGCTGCCCAGGGCCGCGACCATGGTGCAACCCATGCACAGCGCCGCCCGAAAGGGGGCCTCCTGCTCCAGCCCGGCGCGCAACTCCCACACCAGCACAACGCTCAGGCCCGCCGCGCCCAGCAGCGCCGCCAGCGTCGCCGCGCCGATCAACCACGGCCAGAGACGTGGGTTGTTCAAGGCTGGTTCCTTTGACCAACAAAGGGGAAGTAGCCCCGGTTCATATACTCCACCACCAGGAGGCGGACCGTCACCTCCTGCGCACCAGCGCTGCTGCTGATCCGCAGCGTGGCGTGGTGGTTACCTGATGCAAGACCCGCAGGGTCGAGCGTGAGGCGCAGTTCGCCGGTGAAGCCCTGGCCACCAGTCGTCTCCAGACGCGCCCAGGGCGCATCTACACTGGCCAGCCAGACGATGCTGCCTGATCCCAGGTTCTGCACTGTGAGTTGTACCGGGGCAGGCGGATCGGTAGGACGAGCGATGACCACGACCTGCGCCGGAATGACACGCAGAACCGGCACAAAGCTCTGGCGCAGGTAGATCGGCGACTCGCTGAGCACCAGAAACGCTGCGCCCTCACGCACGACATCGGGGATTGGCGACCCATCACGGGTCAGTGCCTCGGCTGTAGAAACAGCCGGCTCCAGCGGTAACACAACATTTTCAAAGCCCTGGTTGCGCCATAGCAGGTCAACCAGAGAGTTGTCGGCGGTGCGGAAGCGCAGATGGAAGCGAGCTACTGCGGCGCTCGCAGTCGGTTGGTAGACAAAGGTGTTGAGCGGTCCGAAGCCCTCGAAGCGCGCCGTGCCGAGCTGGGCGATCATTGCGGCATATGCAAAGGCAGCGGGTTTCGGCGCATACCCATAGGCCACGGGGCGAATGATCGCCGCTTCCTGCCAGAAATTGCGTGCCGCGCCGTCGAACTTATCCTCCAACTGGAACCAGTTCAGGTGCTGCACACCTTGAGCCAGAGCAATGCCATGTGCTCGCACCAGGTAATCGGCCTGCTGCTGTTCAGACTTACCGATCAGCGCCGCCAGGGTAGTCTGCGGTTCCACGCCCACGGGAGGGAGCAGGGTCAACGCCTCGTCGGAGTCATCTATGCCAGAGGCTGTGGGGCCAGGCAAGATGGGGATCGGCAGCGTCTCATGCACAGACAACCCGGCCGTTCCAACGCCAACAAAGCAATACGGCTCGGCAGCCGTACAGGTAGACCAGCCAAGCTCGCTGATCCAGATCGGGCGCAGGCGTCCACCGAACAAATGGGTGCGCTCCTGCAGCCAGCTTCGGGCCGTCTCAAGCCGTCCCCAGAGGGTCACAGCGCCGTACAATCCCGGTTGATCGGGGGCTACATCGGGCATATAGGGATGGATGGCGAGCGCATCGAAGCTATGCCAGGCGGCAGGACGGGCAGCCAGGGCATGGTCAAAGAAGCGCAGACCGTCCTGATGCGGACCATCGCTCCAGGCGCTATCGAGGACATACAACCCGCCCACCACCACTATCGCCGAAGGATCGGCGGCTTTTACTGCGATGTAGCCGGCCTCGAGAATGGCCGCATACTCGGCAGGACTCCCCGGCCAGGTTTCCCAATGGTTGGGCTCATTCCAGATCTGCCAGACTGCCACGCGGGGTGAGCCAGGAGCATCGCTGAACCCATCACCATCATAACGCTCAACTACGGCATACACATAATCGGCGAAGTCTTGCGGATTGGCAGGCGGACACCAGTACGGCGCCACACGGATACCGGGGTAGCGGGCGACACGTGCGGAACAATCGGCCACACGGGACCATACCGGGCTGGTCAACAGCATCCCAATGATCCCATAGCCAGCCCGAGCTATGGCCAGCAGGCGCTGGTCGAACAAAGACCACTCCCAGCGTCCCTTGCCGTGGCGCTCCAGATTCGCCCAACTCAATTCCTCGCGCGCCCAGGTCGTCCCGATCTGTTGTCCACGACTGATCAGGGTTGCAACACCACTCTCGCCATCGCGGGTCAGGCGTTCCAGGGCGGTGAAGTAGGTATTCATACCGAAGAAGCTCACCTGTGCCGGCTGCCCGGCTACAGCAGGTTGCGCCGTCGCGCCCGGCACAACCGATGTGCTGATCACTAGCAGGAGGATTAGTAGGAGAGGGGCGAGTCTCAGCATAGTGGGCTGTCACGATGATCGTGTTGGTCTGGCTTCAACCCTTGCTCAACCCGGTAGCACACGCGCAGCGCATCAATGCTCACGAGATTGCCCGCCTCATCCTCGCAGTACCAGAACTCCCAGCCGTTGAAGGCCGGCTTGTTCTGCGCCAGAGCGGCGATCTGGTGGATCGAGCCGGAGGTGTCGCCCCACAACAGGTGCCCGTCGGCCTTGACCGTCGCCGCCACCCGGCGATCCCTGGAGAAGACCCGCTGGCCCACCGCGAGGTACTGCGCCTCGACCAGTTGCCCGAAACTGACCCGCGGCGCGGTGCGCCTGGACCGGGTGATCAGTTCGGCCTCGCCGAAGAGGGGCGGCGCCACGCTCGCCAGCCTGCGCCGGGCAATCTCAACGTAGGCCAGTTCGAGTTCAATGCCGATGAAGTTGCGGCCGAGTTTGCGGGCCACCGCGCCGGTGGTGCCGGCGCCGAAGAACGGGTCAAGCACCACATCGCCGGGGTTGCTGGAGGCCAGGATCACCCGGTACAGCAACGCTTCGGGTTTCTGGGTGGAATGGGCCTTCTTGCCGTTGAGCTTCACTCGCTCCGGGCCGGTGCACAGGGGAATGCGCCAGACGTTCTGCATCTGCTTTTCATCATTCAGATGCTTCATGGCGTGATAATTGAAAGTGTACCGCTTCTGATCGGCCGATTTTTTGGCCCAGATCAGGGTTTCGGTGGCATTCTGGAAGCGCGTGCCGCGAAAATTGGGCATAGGGTTGGTTTTGTGCCAGATGACATCGTTGAGAATCCAGTACCCCAGATCCATCAGGATGGCCCCGACGCGGAAGATATTGTGGTACGAACCGATCACCCAGATCGTCCCGTCGTCTTTCAGCACGCGGCGGCATTCGCCGAGCCAGGCGCGCGTAAAGGCGTCATATTCGGCGAAGTCGGCAAACTGGTCCCATGCGTCATCAACCCCATCAACCACCGTCTGGTTCGGACGCAGCAGTTCCTGCCGAAGCTGCAAGTTGTAGGGTGGATCGGCGAAGATCAGTTCAACCGACCGGTCGGGAAAGGTTCTCAACACCTCGACGCAGTCGCCCTGAATGATCGTATTGAGGGGAAGGTGCGAACGGTCAGGCTGGTTGTGGGAGGCCTTACGGGGCATGGTTATGGTAGCGTAAACATGGGAGAGCGGGCCGTTGCCGATGAAGCGCCGCGTTGGCCAATTGTACGCGCCTGGCCGATCCTCGTCAAACCCGGAGTCGTGGGGCGACACCGCTACCGCCAGTGTAGCAGCCCCGCCCTCCGCCGGAAGCGGACGTTGCCTCAGCTCTGCGTTTTCACATGGGTTATACTGTCCAACAAGGGTTTGTCACAATCCCAGGAGGTGGATGATGCCCAGCACGCCAGCGACCACCGCGCCGATCGTCTACCCCGACAGCGACGGTATGCCAATGGCCGACAACACGAAGCAGTTTCGGGCAATTGTCACCATTCAGGGGAACCTGGAGGCCCTGTTCCGTGAGCGGAGCGATGTCTTCGTGGCCGGCGATCTGCTCTGGTATCCGGTCGAAGGGCGACCGGACATTCGGCGCGCGCCGGACGTGATGGTCGTCTTTGGCCGCCCCAGGGGTGACCGGGGCTCGTACCGCCAGTGGGAAGAGGAGGGGATCGCGCCCCAGGTGGTGTTTGAGGTGTTGTCGCCAGGGAACAGGCTAACCGAGATGGCCGCCAGGTTTGAGTTCTACGACACCTACGGCGTCGAGGAGTACTACCTGTACGATCCTGACAGTGGCGATATGAGCGGCTGGCAGCGTAGAGATGGGCGCCTGCGGTTCATTCCAGAACTGGATGGGTGGACCAGTCCCCGGCTGGGGGTGCGTTTTGCCCGCGCGGCTGAGGGCATGTGGATGTACCTGCCCGACGGTCGTCCCTTTCTCAGCTTCGTCGAACTGCAAGCCCAGGCCGAGCGGGAGCGGCAGCGGGCCGAACGGCTGGCGGCGCGGCTGCGCGAACTGGGCGTTGACCCGGATGCGGTGTAGCTGTTCCCCCGTTCTGCTTGATCCTGGACCATCATTCGTAGGCCAGCACCTCACGCACGGTCAGGCGCGTGGCCGTGCGCGCGGGCAGCAGGCTCGCCGCCACGGCGATCAGCAGCGCCGCCACGAGCCAGGCCCCGACGGCAGGCAGGGCGTAGACCCAGCGCAGCGGTATGTTGAGCAGGCTTTTGCCGAACCCGTAGCACATCGCGTAACTCAGCGGCATTGAGAGCAGCGTGCCCACGAGCCAGGCCAGCAGCGCGATCACCACGCTCTCGCTGGCAATGATGCGCTGGATCGCCCCATCGCTGGCGCCGATGGCGCGCATGATCCCGATCTCGCGGGTGCGCTCCAGCACGTTGATGCTCATCGTCCCCGCCAGTCCCAGCCCGCCGACCAGGCCGATGAGCAGGGCCAGGATCGAGAGGACGACGCTGATCAGGTTGAACCGCTCGGCCAGAATGGCCCGATCCTCCGAGCGGCTGTGGATGACCCGCACGTCGAAACCGGCCTCGGCCAGTCGCCGTTCCAGGGCCGCGACCATCGCGGCGTGGCCGGCGGCCTCGTGGCTGGTGGTGGCCACGCGCAGCGTATCGCTGCGGCCCGCCCCGCCCTGCGTCGCCGTATAGCCGTCGAGGGTCATGTACACCCAGACCGGGTTGACCGGCGGCATAATCTCTTCGATCAGGCCCACGACCTGGAAGGTGGACGTTTTGCCGTTGATCTCCAGGCGGATGGGATCGCCAACGCGGATGCCCGGCTCTTTGTACATAATGTTGGTGCTCAACACCACCGCCTGCGTATCGCCGGGGCGCAACCAGCGCCCCTCGGCCATGCGTGGAGTGTACATGGTCGTGTCGGCGGGCATGGCCCGCACGGCCATGGCCTCGCCGGTGCTGCCGTCGGCCCGCACGGGGAAGGCCGTGGCGCGGAGCAGGCTCTCGACGCCCGTCACGCCGGGCGCGCTCGCCACGACCGAGGCGATCCGCTCCGCACGGTAGGGGCGGCTGAACTGGATCTCGATGTCGTAGTGCTGCGAAGCGATGCTGGCGTCGAGGGTAGCGAACAGTGACAGGCGCAGGGTCATCGCCGCGACGAACACCGCCCCGCCGAGGGCCAGGGCGAACACCGTGCGCGCCAGGCGCGCCCGGCGGCGAAAGGTGTTGCGGAGCGCCAGGCGCGTGGGGCGCCCGAGGAACGCGAGCCGGCCGATCAGCCCGTCCAGGGGCGTGGCGGCCACCGGCGCGGTCGTGGCGCCGGCCAGGGCCGCATGCGCGGGCTGCCTGACCACCGCGCGGATGGGCAATGCAGCCGCGACCAGCGGCACGAGCAGCGCGGCGATCAGTTCGATCAGCAGCACCTCGGGCGGCAGTCCGGCGGTGTGGAGGTCAACGTTGAGTTGCCCGGCCAGGAAGCGCGAGAGCGCCCTGGCGCCGAGGGCGCTGAGCGGCGCCGCGAGCAGCAGGGCCATGGCCCCGAAGGCCGCCGCCAGTCCCAGGTAGAGGCGGGCGATCTGCCCCGCGCCGGCCCCGATGGCCTTCATCACTCCGATCTGGCGCGTCTGCTGCGTCAGGATCGCGTTGATGGTATTGATGATCAGAAAGGTGCTGATCACCAGCGCCAGCGAGCCGATGGTGGTCATAATCGCCATCATCGTCGGCAGCAGGATCTCGACGGGATGCTGGAGCGGCGGGGGGATCTCGATGGTGTACACTTCGCGGCCGCTGCGTTTCAGCAGGCGCTCCACGGCGGCGGCGACATGGCGAATGTGCTCCGGGTCGGTACGGTCCCCCTCCACAACGATGGCGAGTTGCTGGTAGCCCCTTGTTCCGCCGAGCCATTCGAGCGTGTCGAAGGTGATGTAGCCGAAGACCTGGCCGCTAATCACCGCCGGCGGCAGGCTCAGGTCGTGGGTCAACCCGGCCACCGGCAGTTCACGGGTGTGCTGGCCCGGCAGAGCGATATGGAGCATGTCGCCGAGCGTGGCCCGCGCCCTGGCGGTTGACGCGCGCTCGATCAGTACGGCATGATCCGGAGGGGGCCAGGCCCCCGCGTAGGGCCTGACGATGCTCACCTCCATTGCGCCATCGTCGGGCAACACGTACAATACGGCCTCCTGCCAGGCGTCCGGGCCGACCTGGATGCGCGCCGGGACCGCGCGGCGACCCTGGGCCCCCGCCACGCCGGGCACGCCGCGGGCCGCCTCGACCAGTTCATCGTCGAAGGGCGCGGTGGTGATGATCGCGCTGGGGGGGTTGGTGGCAAGAAAACTGGCGCGCAACTCGCGCTGCAAGGTGATCCGCGTGGCCATAATCGTGCCAAACACGAAAACGCCTACCGCGATTGAGAGCACCACCAGCATGGTGCGAGTAGGGGTGTGGATGAGGTCACGCTGGACCTTGCGCCAGCGCACGCCAGCCATAGGAGGCATCTCCCGATGTTTACGAAGACGGGTTCACACTCACGTTAAGAGCCTGTCTGGAACCTCCGCCGGGAGGGTCTGGGAGGGCGGCGCCCTCCCAGGAACGCCCCTTCCTCGCTCGTCTGGAGAAGAGCGGGGAAACCGGGTTTCCCCACCCCCTGCCCGACGGGGGGCCAGGCGGCGCCCTCCCAGGAACGCCCCTTCCTCGCTCGTCTGGAGAAGAGCGGGGAAACCCGGTTTCCCCACCCCCCTGCCAGAAGGGAGTCGCGGAGGGCTGGACCCTCTGCACCTTACTGCAAATGGTAACGCAAAAGGTCGCGCAAAGGAGCTTCTATGCGCCTCCATTCTAACCCCGTTCTGACGCGCGAGTTGCGCGGGCGCATCCGCGGCAAGCGCGCGATGGTCATGCTGGTGGCTTACCTCGCCATCACCGCCCTTGTCACCCTGCTGGTCTATGCCGCATCGGCCAGTTCGTTCTCGCGCGGCCTCAACGACCCCGAGGCCGGGCGGGGCATCGGCAAGGGCATCTTCCTCACCGTCATGGTGGCGACGCTCGTGCAGGTCTGTGTGATCAGCCCCGCGCTCACCGCCGGGGCGATCTCCGGCGAGAAGGAGCGCCAGACCTACGATCTGCTGCTCATCTCGCTACTCTCGCCCTGGCAGATCGTCGTGGGAAAACTGGTCGCGGCGCTGGCCTTCGCCCTGCTGCTGATCATCGCCGCCCTGCCGCTGGCGGGCCTGGCCTTCCTCTTCGGCGGCGTCAGCGGCGCGGAGTTGCTCATCGGCGTCATCGGCATCCTCGTCACCACCGTGAGCTACGCCACCGTCGGGTTGCTGGCATCGGCGCTGATGCGCTCAACGCTCTCGGCCACGGTGCTGGCCCAGGGCATTGTGATCGCTCTGTTACTGGGCGTACCGTTTCTGTACGTGATCATCTCCACGTTTACTAACGCCTTCAGCGGCCCGTTTGAACCGTGGTACGTCTACGCGATGGGCCTGTTCCTCTCCATCCACCCCTTTATCGCCCTCGGCATCACCGCGGCCTCCCTCGCCAGCGGCGAAAACCCTTTCTTCTTCGAGGTTCCTACGCGAACGGGCGACGTCATTGTGCCATCACCCTGGATGGTTTACGTTGCGCTCTCGGCGATCCTCACGCTGGTCTGTTTGTTCCTCTGCATCCGCCTGCTCAGGCCGGTGGAGTATGCCGCGCCGCGTCCTAAAACGGCCTCGCGGGCCTAGTCACGCGGCGTGGCTCCTTTCATACCCGTTCGGGGGAGGCGCGGAGGGCGCAGCCCTCCGCGATTGTTCCGCCCGCGGCGGGTAAACGCCCTGGCGAAGCAAGGACACCCCTGCCGCCGCGGGCGGAACGGGGGTAGGGGGGTGGGGTTGCAAACCCAAACCC
>DAOUDA010000223.1:0-29062 GCA_034431835.1 Chloroflexaceae bacterium
AACCGAGACCCTTCGCTCCGGCTACGCCTCCGCTCAGGGTGACAGGCGTACAGCGTACTGATGCGGCAGAAGGCCAACCTTCGTTGTAGTACTAATGAAGATTTAGAATTAAATCCGGTATAGCCCGCGAAGGCTTCGCCGTGAGCTCAGCCGAACGGCGGGTTTCGCATCGGTAGCCCGCGGCTGATGAAGATTAAGCAAATAGTCCGGTATTCCCGGGCGCTGCGGGCTAAAGCCCTGGCTGCGATCGTGCAAGCCCCAAAGGGGCTTCAATGTACCAGGCAAGGGCTTTAGCCCGCAGCCCAAAGAACGCGCGACCTGGCGGCACGGATTTAATTCTTCATCTTCATCAGCCGCCGGGCCACAGGGCGAATACCGGTTTATTTCCTTAATCTTCATCAGCGAACGCTGCCGCCCCGGGACATGTGCGGTATAATCGGCCACGTGTTTGTAAGCTACGCTTGCGGGCTTTCCCAGAAAGGGAGGAGGGTTTTTTCAGGGAGGGCACGCTCTCCCTGGGACACTCCCTGCTGCGGCGCCAGGCGGGAAGCAAGCAGCTTTCTTTCGTCAGTGATTATCCCTTCGCTATGCACGTCCCACGCTACGACGGCTACATCTTTGACCTTGACGGCACGCTCTACCTGGGAGACGTACCCCTGCCGGGGGCGGTAGAGGTGCTGGCGACCCTGCGGGCAGAGGGGCGCCGGGTGGCTTTCCTCTCGAACAATCCGACGAGGACCCGCGAGCAGTACGTCGCGAAATTGCGCGGCATGGGCCTGCAAGCCGATCTGGACGAGGTGGTCAACTCATCCCACGTGCTGGTGCAGTGGCTGCTGGAGCACGCGCCGGGGGCCACGCTCTTCGTCTGCGGCGAGGCCCCGTTGATCGGCGAGTTGGCCGCGGCAGGCTTCACGCTGAGCGAACAAGCCGGCGCGATCGATATTGTCGTCGCCTCGTTCGACCGCACCTTCACCTACCACAAGCTCCAGGTGGCCTTCGACGCCATTCGCGCCGGGGCGCGCCTGGTCGCCACCAACCCCGACCGTTTCTGCCCGGTGCCCGGCGGCGGCGAGCCCGACGCGGCGGCGATCATCGCCGCGATCGAGGCCTGCACCAACACCCGCTGCGAGGTGAACGTTGGCAAGCCCTCGCCGATTATGGCCCGCACCGTCGGGGCAATGCTCCAACTGCCCCCGGAACGCTGCCTGATGGTCGGCGACCGGCTCATGACCGACATCGCCATGGGCGCGGGCGCGGGCATGGCCACCGCGCTGGTGCTCACCGGCGACAGCAAACGCGCCGATCTGCCCGGTGCTCCGGTGCGGCCCACGTATGTAATGGAAAGTCTGTTTGAGTTGCTGGGGTAAATACCGGTCGCACGTGGGAGGGTCTGGGAGGGCTTTGCCCTCGTACCTGTTCAGATGTACCGCAGAATGCGCAGAGGAGCGTAGAGGGTGAACGTTTTGAAGCCCTCCGCGCCCTCTGCGGTGCGAACGTGTTCGGTAGAGGTGAACACTATCTTGCCCTTCCAGGAATCATCTTTCGCCGACTTGAGCAGTCTGTGAACGAAGTTTCCCGATGTTTGTCATCCCGAAGCCCTTCGGCTGCGCTCAGGGTAAACTCCGCGAGGGGTCTACCGCATCAGGAGGCGGAAGATGCTTCCCCTTCGCTTCGCTCGGGGCTTCGGCTGCTTCGCTCAGCATGACAGAACGTGCGGAATACCGAAAAACTCAGTTCACAGACTACTGAGTAGTCTGTAAAGTCAGTTTTTCGCTGTTCCGCCTCCCGGGGGAGGCGCGGAGAGCTGCACCTCCCCGCGCCCCTCCAAACGGCAACTCGGGTGTGAACCGTTGTCTCAGGACAAAAAGCCCTTGACTCTGGTTACATCCCGGATCTACACTAAGAGAAACCTGCTAGACGCTGAGGAGATGCTATGACCACCGCGCGTTCTCTGAAACCACAACCACACGGGCCACTCCCCCACTTCGTCGCCGGTGACATGGCATCGGAGACGGGATGGCCCGCGGCCCTGCGGGCGCTCTTGCTGTTGAGCGAGGCGAGCGCCGCCACTGACCCCTTGCTGGCCCGCCTGACCGATGAGGAACTCGCGCTGCTGCGCGCTTCCTTCGTGCGCCTCAGCGGCATTGAGCCGACCAACGCCGCCTGAGGCGCACGAGCGCCCGCACCGTGCGCTGCGCATAGGAGACGGGGAAACCGGGTTTCCCTACACCCCTGCCAGATAAAAAGGGCGTGGGAAGGCTCTGCGCTCCCACGCCCTTCGCGCTACTCTACCGGTCGCGCCACGAAACTGAAGCTGATCTTCACGTCGTCCTCGGCGCGCAGCACTCCCGCGATGTCCGGCGGCTGGAAGCCAAAATCGGTCATCTTGATCTGCGTCTCGGCGACGCCGCGCATGGTCTCGCCGTCAATCGCCCCGGTGACGGTGAAGGTCGTGGGCCTGGTTACCTCGCGCACGGTCAGGTCGCCGGTGATGGTCAGGGTGATCTCTTCGCCTGAGGTGTATGTCTCGGGCAGGCCCTCAATCGCCGTGGGGGCAAAGGTTGCCAGCGGATAGCGCGCCGACTCGAGCCAGCGGTCGCGAATGGCGTTGTCCCGGCGCGGGCTATCCGAGGTGAAGGCGCTGATGTCGATGGTCAGCGCGCCAACGCTGCTGTTGCGCGGATTGGCCCGGTCAAAGCGCACCTCGCCGTTGACCTGTTGCGTGCGGCCCACGGCGACAGCATAGCGGTTGTTCTGGTTGAGGAAGGTCTCACCGACCTCGTACGTCACCTGCGACTCCTCCGGGATGATGCGAAACACGACCACGCCGGCGCCGGCCGGGGCTGTGTTCGTGTCCGCGCTCGGGGCGGCGGGTGTGGCCGCTGCGGCGGTGGGGGCAGGGGCAGTGGTGGGCGCTTCGGTTGGAGCGGGGGCGAGGGTGGGCGCCTCGGTGGGAGTCTGAGCGGCCGGTGCGGCACAGGCGGCCAGCACGCCGGCGAGCAGGAACATGGCAAGCACTCGTCGTAGCATCGGATAGGCTCCTGAGATCTGGAATAACCCTTCGGGTCGCCTCGCGGCCATTGATCAGCCTACGGCACCTCAGGGCGCAGTGTCAAATGAGAGTTTGGTGAGAGGCGCCGGTAGCTCTACTTTGTCACTTGCCGCGGTTTTGACGGCGAGGAGGTTCAGAGGGGGCCTGCGGCCCCCGCAATCCCCGTCAGGGCAAAGTGCCAAAGTACAGGTAGGGCAACCTGGAGGGTTGCCCTACCTGTCACGATCCGATGGTATACTCAAAATAGTGGAACTCGAAGGCGCCATTGCCCGAACCTTTGTGTATGGTCACACCAAACAGAACTGGCGATCTACTTGTTACCGTCAACCGGACGACCCGTCGGCGCCGGGTGTACTGGACGCTGGGCAATCTGCTGGCGATTGCGGGGCTGTACCTGTTGTTCTATGTCGGTGGGGTGTACTCGGAGATCGCCTATCACCGTATGGCCGCCCGTGGCGACAGTGACATTGCCGCGCCACAGGTCCTGATGGATGGCGGCGCCGGGCAGGCCGACATCAGCGTCGCCGGCGCCTCCGTGGCTCTGCCGTCCGCGGCGCCCGCGGCTCTGCCCGCCTTCGAGGCGCCCGCGCTTGCCGGTCAGAGCGAGGCAGAGTCGGGGGCCGCTCCCGAGGAGGTTCGCCCGGCCCTGGTCGAGCGCATCGTCATTCCCAGCATCAAGGTTGACTCGAAGGTGATCGAGGTCGGGTGGGAGGTGGTGGAGCAGAATGGTCAGCAAGTGGCGGTGTGGCAGGTAGCCGAATATGCCGTCGGGCAACACCGGGGTTCGGCCAACCCCGGCGAAGGGGGCAACATTGTGCTGGCCGGCCACGTCGGCGGGTACGGCAAGGTGTTCCGCGACCTCTTCTACGTGCGGCCCGGCGAGCCGGTGGTGCTCTACAGCGAGGGGCGGCAGTTTCTCTACACGGTCAAGGAACGGCTGGTAGTCACCGAAGAGGGCGTGTCGCCTGAGCAACGGGCCGAAAATGCGCGCCTGATCGCCCCGACCGATTACGAGGTGGTCACCCTGGTGACCTGCTGGCCCCTTACTGGCCCCCAGAAGTACACGCAGCGGGTGATCATCCGCGCCGTACCCTACGCCGCCGTCCCGCCGCCCGTTGGCGACGTGGCCCACCAGACGGCGCGATAACACCTATAGCCGTCCTACGCCATCCGTAACCAGCGACCGTGCGTCAGGACGCAGCGCGCTGCGTCCGATGGGTGCGTCTGATGCTCCGGGCTTCACAACCTGAAGAGGACGCCAATACCACGCCGGAGGCCGTATCTCAATTCCTGTTGAACACAGTGCGGGCCTCATCACCCACTTTCATCGGGACCCCATCTCTGGCAATCCAACATCGGAAATGGCCCTATCGCATCCGGCGCCCGCGTTGCAGCCGCCGCCCCCAGGGTCGCAGTTGCAGGAGGCGCGGGCGGCGGGGCTCGGCGCTGGTCCGTTCATGCACCAGCGAGAGTTGTTCCATAAGGATCTGCGCGATCTGTCTGGATCCATCTCGCGGCACGGCGCCCTCCAGGCGGCGCAGCGTATCGGCGTAGCGTTGCGGCTCCTCCAACTCGCGCACCGCGCCCAGGATGCGCTCATTGGTCGGGCAGAAGAGTCCCAGTTCGTAGTTGAGCACGAAGTCAATGTTGCCCCGCTCCTGCATCCCCACCGCTTCGGTGACAATGACCGGCTTGCGCATCACCAGGGCCTCCATCAACGTCCCCGGGCCGGCCTTGGTCACGACCAGGTCGCTCGCCGCCATCAACGCTTCCATGTTGTCCACGAACCCATAGATACGGCTGTGCGGTGAACCGTGGCGGCGCTGCAGTTCATCGTACACGGTGCGATTCTTGCCCGTCACTACCAGGAGTTGCTTTTCGGGAAAGGCGCGTTCCAGTTCCACGACCAGTTCCCCCAGACGCCCGGAGCCAACCCCGCCGGCGGTCAGGAGGATGGTGAAGCGCTCGTCGAGCCCCAACTGCCGGCGGGTCTCGGAGCGTGGCGTGGTGTAGTTGGCGAATTTCGGGTGGACGGGGAAGCCCGTGCGGCGCAGCTTTGAGGGCCGCATCCCGCGCCGGTACATGATCCGGTAGGCTTCGTCGGTGGGTACCAGCGCGAGGTCCACGCCAGGGTACGTCCACGAGGTATGCAGACTCACCAGGTCGGTAACGACAGTGACCACCCGGAAGGGCAGCCGGCGTGTCTGCCGCGCCGCCACGACCAGCCGGTGCACCAGCGGGTGGGTGGAGACCACCAGCCGGGGCCGGCGCTCGAGCAAGAGGCGCACCAGGTTGCGGCGAGCGGTTAGAAAGACCAGGCGCGAGAGCACATCCACCGTGCGGGTGGTGTTGGTGAGTTGGAAGGTCAGATCGTACAGGCGCAGCCAGCGCGTCGAGAGGCGCTCGTAATGCTCGGGCGCGCCGCGCACACCGGGGAAGTCGGTGAGGCGCAGAATATCGTCAATTGACCAGGAGAGCGCGTTGTTGCTGACTTCGTCCAGCCCGGCGCTGATGGCGACCGCGGCGCTGCGGTGGCCGCCGCCGGTGTCCGAGATCGCAAAGAGCACATCTACCGACCCGCTCATAGGCCTTCCTCACTCAATGGTAGCGACGGTCGTTGAAAGCGTTGATCACTTTTTCGGCGATCACCGCGGCGGCGCGGGGCCGGGCGACACAGTGGGCATTCTCGCGCATCTCGGCCAGCAACTGGGGACGGTTGAGCAAGCGTTCCACCGTCGCCGGCACCGACTCGGCCATCCGTAACTGGACCCCCGCGCACGAGCGGACGACGTAGTCGGCGTTCCACTCCTCGTGCCCCGGGATCGGGTCAATCACCACCAGCGGCACGCCGCGCGCCAGCACCTCGCTGACGATCAGCCCGCCCGCTTTGGTGATCACCAGATCGCTGGCAACGATCAGGTCATCAACAAAATGGACGTACCCGTACAGCCGGAGGTTCAAACGCGGCGTGGAACGCTCGTCGGCGAGGTACTCCACCAGGGTTGGATTGCGTCCCGCCACCACGATCAGCGTCGCCTCGATCTCGCTGCGCTTGAGACCCTGCACGATCACCCGCACGTGCTCCTCGTCTACCCCGCCGCCAAAGAGGGTGATGATCCGCCCTTCGACCGGCAGGCCGTAGCGGGTGCGGATCTCGACCGGGTCCTTCGGTTCGGCGATCTGCGGATCAACCGGAATGCCGCTGACGCAGATCTGCCTGGCGCTTACCCCACGGGCGATCAACTGGTCGCGGGTCTGCGTGTCGCCAACAAAATAGCCGTCAATCTCGGTATAGGTCCAGAAGGTGTGGGCGGCGTAGTCGGTGATGACGCAGTAGATCGGCTGCGTGAGTTGCGCGCTGCGCCGGTAACGTACCAGCAGTTCCATAGGTAAGAAGTGCGTGCAAATAATCACCTGGGGGAGAAAGGCCCGTAACAGATCCTTCAGCCCGGTGGTGCCGATACTCTCGACGATCCGGCGCAGGTTATTGGTAAACTCGGCCAGATTGGGATCGACGTTGCTCTGGGTATAAAAATAGCCCCAGACGAGGGGCGCGCGGTCGGTCAGTTCGAGATAGGAGCGGGCGTAGGCGACACGAAAGAGACGTGAGGTGTGGTCGAGCACATCTTCCACCCGCACCTCACCGGGCTGGCGACGGGTAAAAGCGGCGGCCAACGCCTCGGCGGCTCGCTTGTGGCCAGTGCCAACAGAGGCGTGAAGCAGTAACACTCGAGGCATGGGCGTAGTCCTGGAAATGATGAACGGTCAAAGGCGCAACCGCACCCATCGTACCACGTTTTTGCGTTGGCTGGCGTTCGCGCGTGACCATCGCGCGGGCGCACGTGTGACCGCCTCCCGCAGCGAGGTGTGGGGGGCCTGCCCGAGGGACCTGGCACACGCCCTCCGCATTGACGCGACTGCGTCACGGTGCTACAATGCCACTGCCTTTAATGCAGCCCCGTGAGGCTGTGAAGGAGCACGGTAATGCCTGGATCATCGCCTTTGTTGGCGTTGCGTCTGCCCACGCTTCCCCGCGTTCCGGGGCGTGGGTTCTTTATTTTCCCCTACCTGCTGATGCGAGGGTCCGGGAGGGCCAGACCCTCCCGTGAACATCTCTCGCATCCTGCCGTTGCGCGGCCCGGCCGCATAGTATCTCCATCACGACGCCCGGAGGGCGATCGATGAGCGAACGCAAGCAAATTATGACCGCCGATGAGATCCGGCGCGCGCTGGTGCGCATTGCCCACGAGATTGACGAGCGCAACGGCGGGCTCAACGATGTCGTGCTGGTGGGCATTCGCCGCCGTGGGGCGCCCCTGGCCGAGCGTATCGCCGCGGCGATCGCCGATTTTGAGGGCGTGCGCGTGCCGGTGGGGCAACTCGATATTACCCTCTACCGGGACGATCTGAAATTGCGCGGCCCCGCGCCTCTGGTGCGCAAAACCGATATTCAGACCGATATTACCGGCAAGGTGGTGGTGCTGGTGGACGATGTCCTCTACACCGGCCGCACCGTGCGCGCCGCTCTCGACGCGCTGACCGACCTGGGACGGCCCGACCGCATTCAACTGGCGGTGCTGGTGGACCGGGGACACCGTGAGTTGCCCATTCGGGCCGACTATGTGGGCAAGAACGTGCCGACCGCGCGCGCCGAACGCGTCGAGGTCCATCTGCGCGAGGCCGGTGATGCGGAGGATGAGGTGGTAATCGTGCGCCCCTCGGCAGATGGGTAGGATGCCACCTGGCGCATGCCCTGGAAGGGGAAACCCTCGCCCAGGGGGAGGGCCCGGGAGGGCGTAGCCCTCCCAGAATGAGATTGGCGCCCTGATTATCCCGATAGGCTCCAAGAAATGGTTTGAACCGTATGGCAACATCCTCGACGGAACGCTCACGCCGCCGCCACGTGATTGACCTGGACGATTTTTCGTCAGCCGAGATCGAGGAGGTCCTCACGACCGCTGAGAGCATGAAAGAGGTGCTCTCGCGCGAGATCAAGCAGGTGCCGGCCCTGCGCGGGCGCACCATCGTGAACATGTTCTACGAGGATAGCACCCGCACGCGCATCTCGTTTGAACTGGCCGCCCGCGCTCTCTCGGCCAACATTGTCAACTTCAGCGCCCGTGGCAGCAGCGTTGAGAAGGGCGAGTCCCTGGTTGACACCGTGCGCACGCTTCAGGCCCTGGGCGCCGACATGGTGGTGATCCGTCACGGCCAGTCCGGCGCGCCCTACCTCGTCGCGCAACACTTCCGCGGCTCGGTGATCAACGCCGGTGATGGGCGCCACGCCCACCCCACCCAGGCCCTGCTCGACCTCTACACGATGCGCGAACGCCTCGGGCAGATCCGCGGCGTCCACGTGGTCATTCTCGGCGATATTGTCCACAGCCGTGTGGCCCGCTCCAATCTCTGGGGCCTCACGCGTATGGGTGCCCGCGTAACCCTCTGCGGGCCGGCGACGCTGCTCGGTCCGCCTGCATACTGGACGGCGACCTGGCCGGAGGTGACGATCTCCTACCAACTCGACGAGGTGTTAAGCAGCGCCGACGTGGTGATGGTCCTGCGGTTGCAGAAGGAGCGGCAACAGGCCGGTTTACTGCCCTCGTTGCGCGAGTACACGCGCCTTTACGGGCTGACCCCCGAGCGGCTGGCGCGTCTTGGCGAAACGGTGCTGATCATGCATCCCGGCCCGATGAATGAGGGCGTCGAAATCTCACCCGAGGCCGCCACCGCTCCGAACGCGGTAATTGAAGAACAGGTGACCAACGGCGTCGCCGTGCGCATGGCCCTGTTGTACCGTCTGGCAGGTTGATATGCGTATGGGGAAACCGCCGGAACGAACCGCCGTAGCGCACTACACCGCTCCAATCCGAAATCCGAAATCCAAAATCGAGGTCACATGCGCTACCTGATCAAAAACGGCTCGATCATCGACCCGGCGCAGCGGGTTGCCACGGTAGGCGATGTGCTGGTAAGCGACGGCAAGGTGGAGCGCCTCTTCGAGATCGCCGACCGGGCCGCGGAACAGCATGTGCTGGACGATGGTGTAGAGATTATTGATGCCCGCGGCGCGGTGGTGGCGCCGGGCTTTACTGATCTCCACGCCTACCTGCGCGAGCCGGGCGAAGAGCACAAAGAGACCATCGCCAGCGGCACCCTGGCCGCGGCCCACGGCGGCTTCACCACCGTCTGCGCCATGCCCACGGAGCATCCCACCCACGACACCGCGGCGACGGTGCGGCTGGTGCAGGAACTGGCCCGCCGGGAGGGTCACGTGCATGTTGACGTCGTGGGTGCGCTGACCGTGGGCCGCGAGGGGCGCGTCCTGGCCGAACTGGCCGAACTGGCCGAGGCAGGTTGCATCGCCTTCAGCGATGGGGACCGGGCGCTGAGCGACGCCGCCTTGATGCGGCACGCGCTGGCCTACGCCGCCGCCCTGGGGTTGCCGGTGATGAGCTTCTGCCAGGAGGTGCGCCTGAGCGCCGGCTGGGCCATGCACGAGGGCGCGGTGAGCACGCGCCTGGGCCTGCCGGGCTTCCCCGCCGCCGCCGAAGAGGCGCTGATCGCCCGCGACATCGCCCTGGCCGAATTGACCGGCGCCCACCTGCACATCTGCCAGGTGAGCACCGCGGGCGGCGTGGCCCTCATCCGCGCCGCCAGGGCCCGCGGCGCGCGTGTGACCGCCGAGGTGTCGCCGCACCACCTGACGCTCACCGATCGCTGGGTGCTGGGCAACCTCGCCGCCCACGATCCAGCGCCAAAGGCGCCTGCCCGGCAACGCGGCCGGCGCAACCCCCATCCTGAGTTGGGCTTGCCGTCCTGGCTCGACCCCACTCGCCTGCCGCCCTACGACTCGAGTACCCGCGTTTGTCCCCCGCTGCGGACCGAGGAGGATATCGAGGCCCTGGCCGAGGGCTTGCGCGATGGCGTGATTGACGCCATTGCCACTGGCCACAGCCCCCAGTCGCGCGTCGAGAAAGAGTGCGAGTACGGCCTGGCCGCGCCAGGCATCAGCAGCCTGGAAACGGCCCTGGCCCTGGCCCTCTCGCTGGTCCATCGCGGCGAAATGGACATGGTGGATCTGGTCGCCCGGCTGACGGAAGGGCCGGCCCAGGTGCTTGGTCGTTCGCCGGCCACCCTGCGCCCCGGCGCCCGCGCCGACATCGTGATCTTCGACCCCGATGCCGCCTGGACGGTGGACGCGATGCGCTTCGTCTCGCGGGGGCAGAACACTCCCCTCCACGGCCAGCGCCTCAAGGGCCAGGTGATGTTGACCATGGCCGGCGGCGCCATCGTCTTCCGCCGCGACGGCTTTGGCGCGCCCAACGCCGCGTCCACCCATTGAGCGCGGGGCGCAGCGGGGTCGCGCCGCACCAGAGCGATATTGGACTGAAAGAAAACTGATTGGTCCAATAACGCTTTACAATTTTCCGGCCTTCGGAACCCTATCCTCCCTCTACAATGCGATAAAACCCTCAGGCTCCCCGTTGAACTTGACAAGCCTGGAAGAAGTGTGTTACCTTAACGGATATAGCAGTCCTACGCCATCTCTCAACAGCGACCGCCCGTAAGGACGCAGCGCGCTGCGTCCTTACGGGTACGTCTGATACTCCGGGCTTCACAACCCCAAGAGGACTGCTAGAGTATTATCGCCTTGTGTGTGAAGCCCTCCGCTACTGCTGCCGCCGGGGTACATATGGTGTTTTGTGTGCACCGCGGAACAGGGAGCGATCAACCGACATCGTGTCAGGCGAGGCGGATGTTAAGCGGACGGCGCCCTCCCGTCGAGCGGGCACGGGGGACCTCGTTTTCCCGTATGCGCGCCCCTGGCGTGCAACCCAACTGTACACGGTTCCGAGGTGCGGTTCGTTTCCACAGATTACCGTTGGAGGAGATCAGCGTGAACCAGCGACGGATCTGGTCCTTGATGGCCGCCCTGCTCGCCGGGGCGATGGTCCTGGCAGCCTGTGGCGGCGCTCCCCCCGCGCAGGCGCCCACGTCACCGCCGGCTACCCCCACCACCGCCGCGGCTGCGACGGCGGTGCCCACCACCGCCGCTACCGCGGCCCCCGCGCCCACCGAGGCGCCCGCCGCCCGTCCCGGGCGCGGTGCAGGCGATACGCTACGCATTCTCTACTGGCAGGCGCCCACCATTCTCAATAACCATCTGGCCTTCGGCACGAAGGACGTTGAAGCCTCGCGGCTGGTGCTTGAGCCGCTGGCGGCCATCGATCCCGAGGGCAACTTCGTGCCGCTGCTGGCCGAGGAGATCCCTACCGTAGAGAATGGTGGCGTGGCCAGCGATTTCACCTCGATCACCTGGAAGTTGCGCAACGATGTGCAGTGGTCCGATGGCACTCCCTTTACCGCCGCCGATGTGGTGTTTACCTATGACTACTGCGCCGATTCCAAAACCGCATGTACGAGTGTTGCGGCCTTCCGCGGCATCAAGTCGGTCGAGGCGCTGGACGAGTATACGGTGAAGATCACCTGGCAGGCCCCCAACAGCTATCCCTACCAGGTGTTTACCAGCGCGCGCGGGGCCATTCTCCAGAAGGCCCAGTTCGAGAAGTGCGTCGGCGAGGCCGCCTCCACCGCCGCCGACTGTCAGGCGGCCAATCTGGCCCCCATCGGCACCGGCCCTTACAAGGTGGTGGAGTTCAAGCCCGGCGATGTGGTGATCTACGAGATCAACGAACGGTACCGCGACCCCGAGCGGCCCTTCTTCAAGCGCGTGGAGCTGAAGGGCGGCGGCGACGCCCCATCCGCGGCCCGCGCCGTGCTCCAGACCGGAGAGGTTGATTGGGCCTGGAACCTGCAGGTGGAGGCCGCCGTGCTCCAGCAACTGGCCAGCCAGGGCGGGCAGGGCAACCTGGTCACCTATAACACGGCCAACGTCGAGCGCCTGCTGATCAACTTCACCAATCCCGACCCGGCCCTCGGCGAGGAGCGCGGCCAGCTCAGCCAGCCGCACCCCTTCCTGACCGACCTGAAGGTGCGCCGGGCCCTGGCCCTGGCGATTGACCGCAGGGCCATCGCCGAGCAACTCTACGGCCCGGCGGGTTACCCGACCTGCGTCTTCCTGTGGTACTCGCCCTTCGCCGAAAGCGTTGCCGATATCTTCAAGGATTGCGATCAGGATATCGCCGAGGCCAACCGCCTCCTCGACGAGGCCGGCTGGACCCGCGGCCCCGATGGCGTTCGGGTCAAGGACGGCAAGCGTCTCAGCCTGCTCTTCCAGACCAGCGTCAACACCCTGCGCCAGAAGACCCAGGAGTTGATCAAGGCCAACTGGGCCGAGATTGGCGTCGAGACCGAATTGAAAAGCGTGGACGGCAGCGTGTTCTTCGGCAGCGATCCGGGCAACCCGGATAACATCGGCCACTTCTTCGCCGATATCCAGATGTACACCACCGGCGCCACCGAACCCGACCCCACGGCGCACCTCTGCGGGTGGATTTCCAGCGCCGCCTCGCAGAAAGAAAACGAGTGGCGCGGCACCAACAATATGCGCTGGCAGAACGCCGAGTACGATATGCTTTGCGACCAGCTTCGCAACGAGCTTGACCCCGACCGGCGCGTGGAGCTCGCCCGCCAGATGGACGCGCTGATCGTCAGCGATGTGGCCATGATCCCTCTGGTGGCGCGCCCACGGGTTGCCGGCGCCAGCAAGGACCTCAAGGGCTACAACCCCTCCGGTTGGGACGCGGAGCTGTGGGATGTGGCCAACTGGTATAAGTAACCGCGGCGTAGCGCGCTGCGCCTGGCAACCGATAACAGGTAAGGATCTGGGAGGGCCAGGCCCTCCCAGGAACATCTATGGGTCGCTACATGCTCCGCCGGCTCATGTTTGCCATCCCCACCTTGCTGGGCATCAGCATGGTGATCTTCGCCATTCTCGCCCTTGCCCCCGGCGACCCCCTGGCGCAGTTCGCCGCCGATCCCTCCGTGCCGCCCGAGGTGCGCGACCGCATCCGCGAGAACCTGGGGCTGAACGACCCCTGGTACATTCGCTATTTCAAATGGCTCGCCGCTTTGATGCGCGGTGACTGGGGCTACTCCTTCGCCAGTCGCGTGCCGGTGCTCGACCTGATCGCCCAGCGCCTGCCGCAGACCCTGCAGGTGGTCGGGGTGGCCTACCTGGTCTCGATCTTCATCGCCATCCCGATCGGCATCATCTCGGCGGTGCGCCCCTACTCGCTCTTCGACAATCTGGCCACCACCTTCGCCTTCATCGGCTTCTCCGTGCCGACTTTTTTCACCGGCCTGCTGTTGATCCTGATGTTCTCCGTGCGTTTGAACTGGCTGCCCTTCATCTACGACTCGACCCTGCGGGTTACCGACTGGGAAACCTTCGCGCGCCAGGTGCGCCAGATGCTCATGCCGGTCACGGTGCTGGCCCTGTTCCAGACCGGCTCGCTCACCCGCTTTGTGCGCGCCGCGATGATGGAGAACCTGCCCGCGGATTACGCCCGCACCGCCCGGGCCAAGGGGCTCAGCGAGCAGGTGGTGGTGCTGCGGCACGTGTTTCGCAACAGCATGATCCCCGTGGTCACCCTGCTGGCCCTGGGCGTGCCGACCATCTTCACCGGCGCGATTGTGACCGAGCAGATCTTTCGCATCAACGGCATTGGCGAGTTGCTGATCAAGTCGATCCAGAACTCCGATACGCCGGTGGTGATGGCGATTACGTTTATTTTCGCGGTGCTGGTGGTGGTGTTTAATTTGATTGCGGATGTCCTGTACGGGATCCTCGACCCGCGCATCCGGTACGATTGACACGGGGAAACCCGGTTTCCCCATGCCTCGCAAGGGGCGCCGGTCCCCGGCGCCGATCTCGGGAACGAAGATGTCGGAAGCGAACCCACCTGTCGAACATGCTCCAGGAGCGCGCGCGACGGCCGTGGCCACACCCCTCGGGCAAGTAGCGCGCCCGCCGCGCTCGTTGTGGAGCGACGCCTGGCGGCGTTTCCGTCGCCACCGCATGGCCGTGGCCGGCGCGTTGGTGTTTGCGTTTCTGGTTGTGGGGGTCATCGTTGGCCCCATGGTCTGGCATGGCGATCCGCGCAAAATCGACTTCTCGCGGAGCCTGCTCCCGCCAAGCCGGGCGCACCCGATGGGCGCCGACGACCTGGGTCGCGATATGCTGGCGCGGGTGCTGCTCGGCGGTCGCGTTTCGCTGTCGGTTGGCGTAGCGGCCATGCTGATCGCCATCACCCTCGGCACCCTGATCGGCGCCGTAGCGGGCTTTGTCGGCGGGCGGGTTGACAGCCTGCTCATGCGCCTGACCGACCTGTTTCTGGCCCTGCCGGTGGTACCGTTGCTGCTGCTGTTGATCTTTCTCTTCCGCGATAGCCTGCGCAGCGCCTTCGGGCCGGAAAGAGGCATTTTTATCCTGATCGTCACTGTGATCGGTACATTGAACTGGATGACCGTGGCGCGCCTGGTGCGTGGTTCCTTCCTCTCGCTCAAGCAGAAGGAGTTTGTTGAGGCCGCTCACGCGCTGGGGGTTGGCGAGATAACGATTATGTTCCGCCACATTCTGCCCAATGCCCTGGGGCCGATCATCGTCGCGGCGACCCTCGGCGTCGGCGCGGCGATCATCACCGAGTCGGTGCTTTCCTTCCTCGGTCTAGGTTTTCCCCCTGACACGCCCACCTGGGGGCGTCTGCTCTACGATGGGCAGAACTTCCTCGATTTCGCTCCCTGGGTGGTGCTCTGGCCCGGCTTCCTCATTTTCCTCACCGTTCTCAGCATCAACTACATCGGCGATGGCCTTCGCGACGCGCTCGACCCGCGATCGCGTTTGTAGGAGGCGGCGCCCTGGTAATGTCGGTTGAACCGGGGCTTAGTGGTTCATCTGGCGAGTCTTTTGTCATGCTGAGCGCAGCGAAGCATCTCGGCCGGGACCCTTCGCTGCGCTCAGGGTGACACGGAACTTGCCGGATGCACCGCTTAGCGGCGTGACACGGAACTTGCCGGATGCACCGCTTAGCGGCGTAACTTGTCCTCTCCTGAGACGGTTTCTTTGTGCGCGTAACTCCTCTGTGAACGAAGTTTTTCGGTAACTCCGCCCCCTCCCCAACTCTCCCCCGCCGGGGGAGGGCGTCCGGCGCCTCCCCCCAACGGGGGGAGCTTGGCGTTTTTCGAAACGATTGACCCGCAACGCTGGCGGCGCAAGCGCAGCGCGCCATACGGCGCAGGGTCCTCAGGGGATCAAGCATTCCGGTCAGTGCTCTCGCGATCTTCGTCACGTCGCAGTGTATGTGCACCTCTTCTCTTCCCCTGCGCCGCTCCGGGCGCATGCTGATCATCCTGGCGCTCGTGCTCGCCGCCGCGGCGGCCCATGGCTTTCTGGGGCGCGTCGGCCCCTTGCCGGGCCGGGCCGGCCAGCCTCACCTGGCGGCGGGCGGAACGCTGGCGGTCTTCTTCACCACGCCGGAGCTGCGCTACCCCGACGTGCCACGCAACCGGGTTGCGCCGGCCCTCGAACGGGCCTTGCTGGCCGACATCGCCGCCGCCAGGGAGCGGATTGAGCTGGCCAGCTTCGAGTACAACCTGGCCAGCGTCGCCGAGGCGCTGATCCGCGCCCGCGCCCGGGGGGTGCAGGTGCGGCTGGCCCTCGACCGCGAGGGTCTGCACCATCCGGCCATGGCTCGCTGGGCCGGGCTGCTTGAAGAGGCCGGGGCGAGCGTAAGCTGGGAACGGAGCGATGGCTTTCTGCACAGCAAGTTCGTGATCCTCGACCGGCGCGTGGTCTGGACCGGGTCGTGGAACGTGACGGTGAACGACACCTACCGCAACAACAACAACCTGCTACGGATCACTACCCCGCAGGTAGTGGCGAACTACGTCGCCGAGTTCGAGCGCATGGCCGCGGGACGCTTTGGCACCCGCAAGAGCGGGGCGACGCCCTATCCCCTGGCGCGTCTCCCCGGGGCGACGATCGCCACCTTCTTCTCGCCGCACGAACCGGTGCGCGAGCGTGTCCTTGACCATCTGGCCCGCGCGCGGCGAAGCGTGGATGTCCTGGCGTTCTCCTTCACCGACGACGAAATCGCCGAGGCGCTGATTGGCCGCCACCGGCTAGGTGTGCCGGTGCGGGTGGTCTTCGAGGCGCGCAACGCCAACGGATCGGGGTCGGAGTACGCCCGTCTCCGCACGGCGGGCCTCGATGTGCACCGGGATGGCAACTGCCATACGATGCACCACAAGGTGATGATCCTCGACGAGCGCCTGGTCATCACCGGCTCGTACAACTTTACGCGCCGCGCCGAGGAAGTCAACGACGAGAACCTGTTGATCATCGAGGACCCGGGAGTGGCGCGGGCCTTCACTGAAGAGTTTGCCCGCGTGTACCGCCAGGCTCGCGTCCCTGCACGCTGTGTGTAAGGCCGCCCCGGGGCAGCCAATGCTGCGGCCCTACCGGGCAAGGGTATGGGAAAACCCGATTTCCCCACACTCCTCCAAACCAGATCGCGCACGGTCTGCACCGCGTCGCGATCGAGGTATGGGAAAACCCGATTTCTCCACACTCCTCCAAACGTGGAACCTGTAACCCTTCGCCAGCGTCATATAGTACGGAGGTACTATTGACTCCCCTGAAGGGGCCGCTGTGGCCCTTTCAGCCATCTTCGTGAAAGGATACGACAATGTCTCGCAGGCTTGCGCGAACCTGGCGCTGGGGCTTGCCGTTGACGTTGGTCGTCGCGCTGGTGCTGGCGGTGCTTGGTCAGGCATTTGCTCAGCCCGGGCCGCCCGGCGAGCCCCTGCTGCCTAACATCGAGCCGGAAGAGGCCCTGACCGCCGATGTGCCGATCTGGACGCTGAGCGAACCGGAGGCGGTCGAGGCGACCCTCCGCGCCTATCTCGCCGGTGACCCGATGGTCCTGGATGAGGCCACGGCGCTCCTTGATCAGCACATGGTTCCGGCCATGGCGGTGCTCGACCGTATCTCAACGGTGTACCTGCCGGTCATCCGCAGGGCGCCGGAGGTGGGTCAGGCACCGACGCCAACACCGACGCCGGCGCCTGAACCCGAGCCGGGCGAGGCCGCCGATGTGGCGGTGACAATCTGGGCGAAGCCAGGCATCTGGGTAGCGCGGGGCGCCATTCTAGAGTACGAATTTCGCCTGGTGAACTACGGCCGTGGCACGGCACGCGAGACGGTGGTGGTCTTCCCGATCAACCGCGGTCAGGTCTACGGCTTCTACACCAGCCTGGACAGCCGGGCTGGCGACTGGGTGCGTTCGGTGGACCAGAACAGCATCACGGTGGTGTTCGGTCCGCTGAATGCGGGGGCCAGGCGCAGCGGCAAGCTCTTTATGCGCGTGAATGAGAACCTGCCGTTGCCGTCGCCAACCCAGGCGCCGGTGCTGATCGACACCCGGGCCAGCTACACTTTCCGCGACGATGCCCGGGGCGGCGGCCAGCGCACCAACTGGGCGCCGGTGCTGGTAGGCAGCGGCTCGGTTGACGTGCCCTACATCTGGGTGCGGAGGACGCCGGACAGCGGCCCGGCCGGCACCCGCTTCGCCTTCTTTACCAACCGCTTCCTGCCAGGCGAGGAAGTGACCACCTGGCTGAACGCGCCCTGGGGCGTGCAGTCGCTGTCGCTGCGGGGCACGGCCAACAGCGAAGGGAGCATCGAACTGGTGCTGAACAGCGCGGGCCTGCCGCGCGGCACGTACCAGATCGTGCTCTACGGCCAGCGCAGCGGTCTGACCGGCGTGGCGTCGTTCGTTGTGCAGTAAGGCCGTATGCGGCTGCGCAACGCACCCTCCGGGAGGGCCTGGCCCTCCTGGGGAACCTCTTCCACGCCACCGGTGGGGGAGGGGGGCAACCTGGTTGCCCCGGGGCTTGTGCACCGTACATGGGGTAAGCCCCAAACCCGGTTTTTTCGGTGGTCTTGACGGCACAGCCGCCACAACCACCGAAAAATAACCCCCGGGGCCGCGTAGCCGCCCCACACCCGCTTTGGAAGACACGGATGGTACAAAGTCTTTGGGGCTTGCCCCAAATCCCAGGTCTTGCGTTGAATTTGACGGCTACGCCGCCAAACCCAACGCAAAAAGAGCCTGTGGGGCGGCTATGACGCCCCACACCCCGCTGGCGGAGACGGACGTTGCTCAGTCACTGCTGCGGGAGACGGTGGCTTTGACACCATTTCACGTCTGGTTTATAGTAAAGCCAGACACGGGGCTGTAGCTCAGTGGATAGAGCAGCCGCCTTCTAAGCGGCCGGTCGTGCGTTCGATCCGCACCAGCCCCGCCATGGTACAGCGACCGCGCCGGAGGGTGCGGTCGCTGCCTTTTCGTCAGACGGATGGGCCTTCGCTGCGCGGCCCGTTGCCTAATCCTACGGGGGGCGTGGACGGCTGCGCCCTCCACGATCCTCGGATTTCACCCGCGGCGGCAAGTTAAACCCGGCTTCACCAGAGCCTGCTGCGGGTGGAACAAGCGGTTGCCGGGAGGCATAACCTCCACGCGACCTCTATATAACGGCGAGGGACCATGACCTCAGGCGCCGATACCCGTGAACAGGCGGTCTATCACTTCCGGCGGGCGTTGAGCCGGGCCTACCTCGAAGATATTCTTGCGCGTCTCACCGGGCGCAGCAACGATCTGATCCCCTTTGAAGAAGCGCAACGGGCGCTCAGGGGCCGCGTCAGCGAGCAGCGCGAATTGCGCGAAATTCCCCTTGAGGCGATTGTGGGCAGTGTCGGGCGTTACACCGACTTTACACGGCAGTTTCTGCCCCGCCGCCGGAGTGACGAGGAGCGGTGGGCGCGGGTCATGGCGGCAATGGACGACCCGCGCAACGCGCCGCCGATACTTGTCTACCAGATCGGCGAGGTCTACTTTGTGCTCGACGGCAACCACCGCGTGTCGGTGGCCCGCCAGCGCGGACTCAGCCATATTCTGGCGTATGTCATCCGCGTGCATACCCGCGTGCCGCTCACCCCGGATACCACCCCCGACGAATTGATCCGCAAGGCGGAAGAAGCGGACTTTTACGAGTTGACCGATCTGGACAGGCAGCGACCCGGCGCCGATCTGCGCGTGACCAATCCGGGGCAGTATCGCGAGATTCTCGCTGACATCGAGGCGTTGCAGCAGGAACGGGGCGCGGGCGGGCAGGCCCTGGATCCGGCGGAGGCGGCGGCGCTCTGGTACGATACGATCTATTCACCGATCGTCGAAATTATCCGCGACCGGGGTATGCTCCACGACTTTCCCGGTCGTACCGAGACCGATCTGTACGTCTGGATCTCGCGGCACCGGGCGCACCTGGAAGCCGCGCTGGGCTGGGCGCTCGATCCCGATGTCGCTGCCGCTGACCTGGTAGCCGTGCAGGAGCAGGGGCCCCTGCGAGGGGTGGCCACGGTCCTCGCACCCATCGTGGCGGCCAATCCGCTGGATGCGGGGCCGCCGCCTGGCCAGTGGCGCCAGGAGCGCGGCATTGCCTCGGTTGAACAGCGACTCTCGGCCGATGTGCTCGTGCCACTCAGTGGCAACCCTGAGAGTTGGACGGCGCTCGAACAGGCCATTGTCGTTGCCCGGCGCGAAGGTGGGCGGCTGCATGGCTTGCACGTCGTGCCTGACGCCACGGCCAGGAGCAGTGCAATGGCCCTGGCGGTGCAGGCTGAGTTCGAGCGGCGCTGCCAGGCGGCCGGAGTGGACGGCCAGTTGGCGATCGAGGTTGGCGCGATCACGCCGACCATCGTGGCCCGCGCGCGCTGGAGCGATCTGGTCGTGGTTCGTCTGGCCCATCCGCCCGCCGAGGGCGGGCTGGCGCGATTGCGCGCCGGCTTTCACGCCCTGGTGCAGCACTGCCCGCGCCCGATCCTGGCCGTTCCCGGCCCGGCGCGGCCCCTCAACGCCGTGTTGCTCTGCTACGACGGCACTCCGAAAGCCAACGAGGCGCTGTATGCTGCCGCCTACCTGGGGCTCCAGTGGGCCATTCCAATTACCGTGTTAACGGTGATGGAGCCGGGGCGCGCCGACGAATCCATCCTCGCCCGCGCCCGGCGCTACCTGGAGGCCCACGGGGTGCAGCCGGTCTGCGTAGCTGCCCCGGGGCCGCCTTCCGCCACCATCGTTGCTACCGCGCGCGAGCGAGCGTGCGATCTTATTCTGATCGGCGGCTATGGCCATGGCCCCTTGCTTGAAGCGGTCCTCGGCGGTACGGTAGATGAGGTGCTCCGCTCAACCGACCGGCCGGTATTGATCTGCCGGTAGGAGCGAATTTGCTGTGAGGTGAACACGGGCGCGGCACGGGCGCCATACCCTTCCCTGGCGGGAGGGGCCGGGAGGGCAACGCCGTCGCGGATTAGAGACTCAACAGCCTGTCGATGCGCTCGCCGGTCCGGCGAATATGCTGTTCCATGGCGTAGCGGGCGCGCACGGCGTCGCGGTCGGCGATTGCTGCCACGATCTCCAGATGCTCCTGGTGTGAGGTAAGCAGATGCGCGCCTTCGATACGCTGCATATAGCGGTGGATCAGGTTCACGTGAGGCTGCAGGGTCCGAAGGGCGGTGAGCAGGACCGTGTTGGTGGTGGCGCCGACGATCAGCGCGTGCAACTGCGTGTCGGAGCGCAGATAGGGCCGGGCGTCGCTGCGGGCAAGGGCATCGGCCGTCTCGTGAATGAGCGCCCGTAAGTGGACCAGGTCCTCCATACGGATGTGCGGTGTGGCCAGCTCCGTGCATAACCCTTCCAGCGCCCCGCGCACCAGGTATACGTTACGAACGTAACCGTCGTTCAGGCTGATGATCCGCAGGCGCCCATCAGCCGCTTCGGTCGCCAGGCCCTCCTGGACGAGGCGCATCACCGCTTCGCATACGGCCGTCTGGCTCGTACCCAGGTGTTCGGTGAGGCGCTCGATAAGGATCGGTTCACCGGCCTGCAGGCGCCCATCGGCGATCAGGTCGAGCAAGCCGGCATAGGCGTGGAGCGCCAGTCCCGGGCCGCGCCGTATGCCGTCTGGGTCTAGCTGTACCATCGCACGTCCTCCCGATCACCCTGTGCCTTTTTGCTACTTTACCCCTTCTGAGAGGGTGCGTCAAGGGTTGCGAAGCGGTAGGTTTTGGTGAATGAATGACCACTTCGCACCCTCGGACCATTACGTGCCGGGGCGGCGATGGTGCTAGACTGGAGGTGCGCGCGCTGGCAGGGTCCGGCGCCGCCACAACCTTCCACGGGAGGTGCGGGGTAACCGCTGGGAGGGGCCGCGCCTTCACAGGTATGGAGTTTTCTGGCGCATCATTGCGTTGCATTCCCCATCCGGGGCATAGAGACGTCCAGTTCCCCTCCCTCTCCCGCGCGCGGAAGAGAGGGGCGGGGGTGAGGGTCGCAAGTAGTCGGTGAACCAGGTTTTTCGGTAACTCCACCCCTTCCCCAACCTTCCCCCGCCGGGGGAGGGGGTCCGGCGTCTCTCCCCAACGGGGTGAGTCTGGGCCGGGGTAGGGTTACCGACAGGACCTTCCCGTGCGGGGCGCATGTTCACCTCAGGAGCGCCGTTATGCCGACCCTGTCACTGTGGAAGCGGGTTGTGATTGCCTGTGGCGTGGCCGTGGCGCTGTGGAGCGTGGGTTTTCTCACCTGGCGCCTGACGGGGGAGGCGGCGCCGCTGGTCTTTTTCGGCTATCTGGGAACCGTTGTGGCGCCCGGGGTGACCTACTACCTGGGTCTGCCCGCCTACAAGCGCCTCAAAGGTCGCCGGGCAATCACCCTGAGCCTGGCGCTGGCGATGTTCTCCGCCGCCCTGGCGCGGGCCGTCTTTCAGCAGTCGATCGTGCAGGTGGAGGGGCTGGTCTTCGAGGTGCTGAGCGGCGTGTTTGGCGCGGCGGTGCTGCACTTCCTGATCGCCAAACTCGTCGGCCCGCTGATCTTCGGGCGGCTGTACTGCGGCTGGGCCTGCTGGACGGGCATGTTCCTCGATCTCTTGCCTTATCGGCTGAGCAAAGGGCGCCTGGGAGGCATCTGGCGCCGTCTCCCTCTGATCCACCTGTCTGCGATTGTGATCCTGGTGACCGTGCTGGTTCTCGGCTTCGGTTACGTGCCGGGTCCCGTCGGGGCGCTGGTCTGGTTCCTGGGAGGGTGCGCGCTCTACTATGCGCTGGGGGTTGGTCTGGCCCTGTGGTTGAAGGACAACCGCGCCTTCTGCAAGTACGCCTGCCCGGCAGGGGTGCTGGCGCGCCCTGCGGCGCGGTACAGTCTGGTCAAGGTGGCCGGGGACCCGACGAAGTGCAACGGCCATGCTGAATGCATCGCCGTGTGCCCGATGGATATTCGCATCATTGATTACACGCGCCTGCACCTGCGCGTGCTGTCCGCCGATTGCATTCTCTGCCAGAACTGCATCAACGTCTGCCCCGACGGCGCGTTGCACCTGAGCCTGGGGCTGGAGACCCACGGCATCGAGTTGCTGCGCATGCGCTAATCAAGCGAGCGGATCACAAGATCACGGAAGAGCGCCACCACCTGAGCATCAGTGGCCGCGGCCACCATCCCGTAGCGGGCGGTGGGAGGCGGATCGGTAAGGCTGAGGTCCGCCACCACGTCGCCATTCATCCGCAGGCTGATCCGGTCATTCTCCAGGCGCGCCGCCAGGCGATTCTGCGCCCCTTCGCCAACGATAACGGCCCGATGTTGCGCCTCAATAAGGATTGTGGAACGCCCGCCGCTGGAACGGAGCAACTGGTAGCTGCCCGCAAGCGGGTCAACCATGTAGGCAAGAAAGTTGCGATCGTTGGATCGCAAGAGCAGTCCGGCTCGTCCCCCGCTCACCTCGACATCAACGCCGACCAGGAAGTTCGCGCCCGCAGGCGAGGAGTTAAACGCCCAGATGTTGCCGACCCCCTGGGTGGCGGTAATGCGATACGCGCCGGGAACATAACCAACGCTCCACCCGGCGCCCTGAACCGAGGGCCAGCGGGCCGCCTGGGTGAAATCCTCCTGGTACAGCACCGTTCCGCTCTCGGCGATCACCTCCGTTGCGGGAGTGGGCCGAAGGGTGCTGGTGGGAACAGGGGTGGGGGCGCTGGTAGGGGCGCGGGTGGGGACAGGGGTGGGGGCGCTGGTAGGGGCGCGGGTGGGGGTGCTGGTGGGGGCGAGAGTAGGCGCTTCGGCAGCGGCGGCGCTCTGTGGGCCGGTGCCGGTTGCGCCGCTCAACGCGACCTCGCGCTGCCGGCGCAGCGCCCAACCCGCGACCCCGGCGCCGGCCAGGAACAGGGCCCCCATACCGCCGAGCAGCAACGCCCGGCGCCCGCGGTCCGGTTGCCGGGCAGGGGCCGCTGGCGGGGACGTGGCGGCGCGCCCGGCGGCTTCGGCTCGCGCCAGAAGCGCCCCGCTGTCACGGTAAAAAGGGTTGATCCGCTGGATCTCACGCAGGGTTGCGGCGGCCTGCAGGTGGCGTCCGGCCTCAAGGTGGTCCCGTGCCTGAGCGTACAGTTCCGCCAGGTGATCGCGGGGTTGGGCCGGTGCAGCCGGAGTTGCGTGGGGATGCGGAGAGGCTTGCCCCAACTTCCGGTTGTAGGCCGTCCGCGCGGCGAAATCGCTCAGCGTGGCATAGGCCTGGTTGATCCGTTGAGCGCGCCGGCTAGCCCGGGCCTGTTCCTCAGGGCTGGCCGTCGCGAAGCGGTCCGGATGGTACCGCGCGATTTGCTGGCGATACGCGCGTTTGATCTCCTCCACCGTTGCATTGCGGTGGACGCCGAGTACTGCGTAGTAGTCGAGCTCCTCGAACTCGTCCATGCCATCCTCTGGCCGATGACGTTCGCCCTGCCTCACACAACCGATGCATTATAGCACGCCCGCAAGGGGTGTTCCTGAGGTGGTTCGGTCCTCACCCTTTCCCGCCTCCCTGCGCTCGGCGCGGGAGGGTGAGGAGCGACGCCGTTCCAGTTGCCAGTACGTCAGTTGACATATCCCCGCCGCGCAGCTTACAATGCTTGCGTTTCATTGGCCCGTAAGGAGTGACCCGGTGGGCTACTGGCTCCTCAAGACCGAGCCACAGGCTTACAGTTACGCCGATCTGCTGCGCGAAGGCGGCACGATCTGGGACGGGGTGACGAACAACGTCGCTCTGAAATATCTTCGAACCATGCAGCCGGGTGATCAGGCGCTGATCTACCATACGGGCGATGAGCGCCGTGCCGTCGGCCTGGCCGAGGTGACCAGCGCCCCGTACCCGGATCCGCGACAGGACGATCCCAGACTGGTGGTTGTGGACGTGCGCCCGCTACGCCTCCTGCCGCGCCCGGTCGATCTGGCGACGATCAAAGCCGACCCGTTCTTTGCCGAGTTTGCCCTGGTGCGCCAGGGGCGTCTCTCGGTGGTTCCGGTGACGCCTGAGCAATGGGTGCGTCTGCTGGTGATGGCCGGCCTGGAAGAATGACGCACGTTGTTTCCGTTGGTACAGTTCTAGAAAGATGGTGGCGTTACAATCAGTATCAGTTGTTGTCGGCCACTACGCATAGCCGCGCGAGGTGCTGCGATGGATGCAGCGACGATCCTGGTAGTTGACGATGAGCAGCCGATTGTGGACCTGGTGGCCAGTTACCTGACCGCTGAGGGGTTTGGGGTCCACCGGGCCTTCGACGGTCCGAGCGCTCTCAATCTGGCCCGCAGTTTGCGTCCTGATCTGGTCATCCTCGATGTGATGCTTCCTGGCATCGACGGGATCGAAGTCTGCCGGCGCCTGCATCAGGAGACGGCCGTCTACGTACTGATGCTCACCGCGCGCACCGATGAAGTGGATAAGCTCATTGGCCTCTCCGTCGGGGCCGACGATTACCTCACCAAGCCCTTCAGTCCCCGTGAACTGGTCGCGCGGGTGAAGGCCATTCTGCGCCGCGCTCGCACCCCGCTCGAAAAATATGCCGAACGGCCGGTGTTGCAGTTCGGGGAGATCAGTATTGACCCCGAGCGGCGCGAGGTGCAACGGGGCGGCTGCCAGATCGATTTGACCCCCCGTGAGTTTGACCTGCTCTACGCCATGGCCAGCCATCCGGGGCGGGTCTTTACGCGTGAGGAGTTGCTGCGCCGCGTATGGGGGCCGGATTTCGCCGGAATTGATCGGGTCGTTGATGTCCACGTCGGCACCTTGCGCCGGAAGCTCGAAGATGACCCCGATGGCGCCCCCCTGCTGCAGACGGTGCGCGGCGTCGGCTACAAGTTCGTTGGTGGTCAGCGATGAGGTGGTACCATCAACTTCGCTGGAAACTGTTCTTCTCCCATCTGGTGATCATCATCATTGCCGATGTGGTGCTGCTGGCCACCGCCGGCTTCATCGCGCGCATCGGCCTGGTCTATGTGGCGCCGTTGAACGTCGGCGCCGCCGCGGCCGAAACGGGTCGCCTGCCGGCCGCTGGCGCCGCGGCGGCTTCCTCAACCCCCGTCGAGCAGTTCCAGACGGTGCTGCAGCAGGCCCTGCTCGTCAGCGGTTTCGCCGCGCTTGCTGCCGCCATCGTGGTAAGTCTCTTTGTGTCGCGACGGATCGTTGAGCCGCTGTTGACCCTCTCGATCGTCAGCCGCCGGCTGGCGCAGGGGTTTTACCGTGAGCGTACCCGCATCAGCAGCGATGACGAAATCGCCCAGCTCTCCCAGAGCGTCAATCAACTGGCCGACGCCCTCGATCAGACCGAGCGGCGCCGTCTGGCCTTGCTCGCCGATGTCACCCACGAGTTGCGCACCCCCCTGGCGACCATCGGCGGGTACATGGAGGGCCTGCTCGACGGAGTGATTGAGCCCGGTCCCCAGACGTTCAGCCTCATCCTGCACGAGTCGAACCGTTTGCAGCGCCTGATCGAAGATCTGGAGCTGCTCTCGCGGGTCGAAGCGGGCCAGTTGCCGGTCGTGGCGCGCCGCACCGATTTGCAGCGGGTGCTCGAGGAGGTGGTCGCCCAGTTCGAGCCGCTCTTCCGCGCCAATCAGGTCAGCCTGGCCTTGCACCTCGACGTTGACCTTCCGCCGGTCTGGGCCGATCCCGATCGGGTGAACCAGGTGCTGATCAACATCCTCTCCAACGCCTACCGCTATACGCCGTCCGGCGGGCGGGTGACGCTGGTCGCCGATGTGGTCGATAAGATGGTCATCGTTGCCGTGCGCGATACCGGCATCGGGATCAGCCCGGAGCATCTGCCGCACATTTTCGAGCGCTTCTACCGGGTTGACAAATCGCGCGCCCGGCAAAGCGGCGGCAGTGGCATTGGCCTGGCCATCGCGCGGCACCTGGTCTATGCCCAGGGCGGGGAGATCTGGGCCGAGAGTGACGGGCCAGGCAAGGGGACGACCTTCTGCTTCACCCTGCCGGTAGTGCCGGCGGAGAGCATGGCGCTGCCCGTCACCGAGGCGCAGCCCGAAGCCCTGCCCGCCGGTTGATCTCCCTGTCGTCTATGTGCAGGGTATGACCGGGTTTCCCTATGTCCCTGCCAGCCGGCGGTCGAGGCGCCGCCGCCCGCCCACGGGCAGGGGGATGGGGAAACCCGGTTTCCCCATACCTCGCCACCCGGCGGCGGTTTCGCCCTTACCTGTCCACAGGCAGGGGCATGGGGAAACCCCGGTTTCCCTGAAGTTAACATCCGCGTTGTAGCCGCGGAGAGCTATGACATCACAGATCTTGCCAGGCATCTTTCAACTCTTCCTGGTCATCGGCGGTTCGCTCGCCGTGGCGCTCTATGTGATTGACCAGCTCTTCCCGCCCATGGAGCGCATCCGCGAACCCGGCAGCGAAAGCGTCGTCTCACCCGTGCCGAACGGCCCGGGGATGCTGCGCTTGCCACACGCGTCGGCCCCTGACGAAACCGTGCTGCCTGCCGCCCCCTCCTGGCTGGGCGCCTACTGGCGCGCCAACCTGCGCCTGATCGGGCCCATGCTGCTCATCTGGCTGTTTAGCTTCACCCTGCCCGCGCTCCTGGCGCCGATCCTCAACTCGATCACCGTGCTGACCGGTTTTCCCCTGGGCTACTACCTCAGCGGCCAGGGGGCGCTGCTCTTCTTCGTGGCCCTGACGGTGATCTACAGCTGGCGCATGGCCCGCCTCGATCGGCGCTTTGGCGTCTATGTCGCCGATACGGCGGAACAGCGCCGTTACCGTGGCCGCCTCATCCTCAACTATGCGATCTTTGTGGCCGGCTTTATCCTGTTCGTGGTGGTCGTGGGGGCGATAGACGCTTTCTATGGCTTGCCGGCGCAGTTCATCGGCTGGGTCTTTCTGTTTCTCACCATTGCCATCTATGCCGTGATTGGCCTGCGCGCCCGCACCAATCGCCTCGATGAGTACTACGTCGCCGGGCGGCGCGTGCCTGGATTGCTCAATGGCCTGGCTACCGGCTCGGACTGGATGAGCGCCGCTTCGTTCATCTCCATGGCCGGCGCGCTCTTCCTCCTGGGCTATGAGGGGCTTGCCTACATCACCGGCTGGACAGGCGGATACGTGCTGCTGGTGTTGCTCCTGGCGCCCTACCTGCGCAAATTCGGCCAGTTTACCGTCCCCGATTTCATCGGCGCGCGGTACCCTGGCGCAATGACGCGGGTGATCGCCGCCGTCGCCAGCGTGATCATCAGTTTTACCTACCTCACCGCGCAGGTCACCGGGGTCGGCATCATCATGAGCCGCTTCCTGGGGCTCAACTACATGCTCGGCGTAATCGTCGGCCTGGCGGCGGTGCTCCTGTGTTCGTTTCTGGGGGGGATGAAGGCAATCACATGGACCCAGGGGGTGCAGGGGATCATCCTGGTCTTCGCCTACCTGGTGCCGGTGACCTGGCTCTCATTCAAACTCACCGGCGTGCCGCTGCCGCAGTTGATGTACGGCGAGGCGCTGCACAACATCGAGACGCTGGAAGCGAGCCAGGGCATCACTCGGAGCTACACCGCCCCCTTCAACGACTGGTCGCCGCTCAACTACCTGGCCCTGACCATCTGCCTGATGCTGGGCACCGCCGGGTTGCCGCACATTCTGGTGCGCTTCTACACCGTACCCACGGTGCGCGAAAGCCGCAGCAGCGTTGGTTGGGCGCTGGCCTGGATCTGCGTGCTCTACCTCACCGCCCCGGCATACGCGGCCTTCTCGCGCTGGGAGATTCTGGAGAACGTGGTCGGGCGACCGGCAGGCGATCTGCCGGCATGGGCCGAGAACTGGGCGCGCACCGGCTTGCTGTCCTTTGCCGATGCCCCTGATGCCGGAGGGAACGGCGATGGGGTCCTGCAGTACCGCGAGTTGAGTATTGACCAGGATCTGATCGTGCTGGCGACGCCGGAAATCGCCGGGTTGCCGGCCACGGTGGTGGCGCTGGTAGCCGCCGGGGGCATGGCTGCGGCGTTGTCTACCGCCGATGGGTTGCTCATGGTGATCGCCTCCGCCGTGGCGCACGACGTGTTCCACCGTACCCTCAACCCCAACGCCAGCCGCCGTGAACGCCTCTGGTTCGGGCGGATCTTGATCCTCGTCGTGGCCATTCTTGCCGCCCTCACCGCCCTGCAGCGCCTGGCGATCATCGTGCAGATGGTGGCCTGGGCCTTCTCCCTGGCCGCGGCGACGTTTTTCCCCGTGCTGGTGCTGGGGATTTTCTGGAAGGGCGCCACCAGCCGCGGCGCGGCCGCCGGTATGCTCAGCGGCCTGCTGGTGACCCTGGTGTACATGGGCCTGAACTACACCATGCCCGAGTTTAACCTCTTTGGCATCAGTCACGTGGCCGCGGGGATCTTCGGGGTGGTGGTGAACTTCGTGGTCACCTGGAGCGTGAGCCGGGCCGGTCCGCGCTCGGGGCCGGCCACCGAGGCCCTGGTGGATCATCTGCGTTATCCATGATGTCAGGGTGAACCGTGGTTCGCCCTGACCCGCGAGGATCAAGGAAGTTCCTGGGAGGGCCTGGCCCTCCCGGACCCCCCATCTCGGACCGATAGTGTTCATATCTACCGAACACGTTCGCACCGCAGAGGGCGCGGAGGGCTTTCAAAACGTTCACCCTCTACGTTCCTCTGCGCGCTCTGCGGTAAATCTGAACAG
>DAOUDA010000224.1:0-7055 GCA_034431835.1 Chloroflexaceae bacterium
GGCCGCGGGGGAGGACCGCGCCGCCCAGGAGCGCCTGGCGACCCTGCGCGCCGAGGCCAACGCCGCCGAGGGCCAGCTCCGCGCCGCCGAGCAACTGCGCGCCGCCCATGCCCAGAGCCTGGAACTGCTGGCGCGCCAGGAACAGGACCTCGCCGAGGCCGGCGCCGCCCTGCGGGCCGAACGCGCCGAACTTGACACCGCCCACGCCCGTCGCGAAGCCGAACACGCCGCCCTCCTGGCCGCGACAGACGCCCTGCGGGCGCGCATCGATCCCGCCGAAGCCGAACTGCGCGCAGAAGAGACCCGCCTCGGCGAACTGGAAGAACGCGAAGCCGCCGCCACCGCCGCCCTGCTGGAACAGGAAAGCGCCCACAGCCGCGCCGCCCTGGAGGCCCAGCGCGCCCAGGACCGCCAGGAGGCCCTCTTCGAGCGCGCCGCCGCCGACGGCGTGGAGCTTGACCCCGCGCCCGCCCCGGCCGACGGCGCAGCCGAACAGGAGCAAGAGGACGCCTCCATCCCGATTGAGGCCCTGCAACGCGACATCGAGGCCCTGAGGACGCGCATCCTGCGCCTCGGGCCGGTCAACCCGCTGGCGCTGGAAGAGTACGACGAAACCGCCGAGCGCCAGAGCCACCTCCGCGCCCAGATCGACGACCTGCGCGAGGCCCGCGCCACGCTGATGGAACTGATCGGCGAACTCGACCGGGTGATGCACAACCGCTTCACCGCCACCTTCCACGCCGTGGCCGCCGAGTTCGAGCGCAGCTTCGTCGAACTCTTCGGCGGCGGCTCGGCGAAACTGGCGCTGACCGGCGGCGAAGGCGGCGAAGCCACCGCCGAGGGCGAGGACGGGGCGGCCGAAGCGCGCCCCCCGGGCGTCGAGATCATCGTGCGCCCCCCCGGCAAGAAGCAGCAGAACATCTCCCTCCTCTCCGGCGGCGAGCGCGCCCTCACCGCCGCGGCGCTGCTCTTCGCCATCCTCAGCGTCAACCCCAGCCCCTTCTGCATCCTCGACGAAACCGACGCCGCCCTCGATGAAACCAACGTCGGCCGCTTCTGCGACGCCCTGCGGCGCCTCAGCGCCCGCACCCAGTTCATCCTCATCACCCACAACCGCGGCACCATCGAGGTGGCCGACACCCTCTACGGCGTCAGCATGGGCGACGACGGCAGTTCGAAAACCATCTCGCTGCGCGTGGAGAGCTACGTGTCCGAATCGTAGCGACTCTGCGTCTCGCCACCAGCGGGTGCGACCGGGAGGGGCGCGGGCCCGTGCTACAATGCACATAGCTCCGCAGGCAGGGGCGTGGGGCAACCGGGTTGCCCCACCTTATCCCCGAATACTGGATCGTCAACCCGATCGACGAGACGATCACCGTCCTCGCTCTGACAGGCGAGGGCTACACCGAGCACGGCGTGTTCCGGCGCGGCCAGCAGGCTGTCTCCCGGCTGATCCCGGCCTTCACCGTCAGCGTGGACGCCGTCTTCGACGCGGCCTGAAGTGGCGGAAGCGGCGCGGGGAAGGTCTGCCCTTCCCGCGAAAAACAGCCTCCCGGTGGAGGGGTGCGGGAAGGCGTAGCCTCCCCGCAGCTCCCTTTTCCGCCCGCGGCGGGGCGCCCCCCGGCGCCGCCTGCACAAGTCTACTGCCGCGGGTGGAACAAGCGGAGGGCGCGATCCTCCGCGTCTCGCGGGGCACGCCCGGGACCGCACCGCGAAACCGGATTTCTTAAGCGTCAACATTCGCTTACTCAAGTACTTGACAAAGCTCGCCCCGGTCTGCTATCATCTGAACTAGCACATACACAACCAGACGCGCAGCTCATCCAGAGCGGTGGAGGGACCGGCCCTGTGAAACCGCGGCAACCACTGGGTGCGTCAGGTGACAACGTCGTCGCCTCGATGCCCCGGCACGGTGCCAATTCCGTCAGAAGAATCTGGAAGATGAGCGGCACGCCAGGCGATCCATACCCTGTATCGCGAGTGACTGCCCTCATCGAATGCCGATGAGGGCTTTTTTGTACCCGCGACCGGACGGGCGCCGTACCGCAACCCTCCGGGTTGTATGCAGGGTCTGAGGAGTTGCGCCGCCTGGATCGTAACCAGACACCCCGTGCATCCGCCCGGTGGGCTGTCACGATGATCGTGAGGGATGCGGCGGGAGGGGGCGTGGGAGGGCGAAGCCCTCCCCGCAAAAAACTATCCATCACAACCAGATTGTCGTACCACCAGGCTTACGGGAACATACGCCACGAAGCGCAAAGATCACCAGAACCAGGAGCAGCACCGACATGACCGACGCCCCCCAGTTCACCGGCTTCGAGACCCTGGCCCTCCACGGCGGGCAGATCCCCGACCCGACCACCGGCGCCCGCGCCGTGCCGATCTACCAGACCACCTCGTACCAGTTCCAGGACACCGACCATGCCGCTCGCCTCTTTGGGCTTCAGGAGTTCGGGAACATCTACACCCGGATCATGAACCCGACCACCGACGTCTTCGAGCGGCGCATGGCGGCCCTCGAAGGCGGCGTCGGCGCCCTGGCCCTGGCCTCCGGGCAGGCCGCCGAGACCCTGGCCATCCTCAACCTCGCCGGCGCCGGCGACAACATCGTCTCCTCGACCGATCTCTACGGCGGCACCTACAACCTCTTCCGCCACACCCTGCCCAAGATCGGCATCACCACCCGCTTCGTGGACGGGCGCGACATCGAGGGCTTCCGCGCCGCGATTGACGATCGCACCAGGGCCTTCTTCCTCGAACTGGTGGGCAACCCCAAACTCGACGTGCTCGACCTGGAGCGCATCGCCGCCGTGGCCCACGAGGCCGGCGTGGCGGTGATCGTTGACGCCACGACCGTCACGCCCTACCTCTGGCAGCCCCTCAAGCACGGCGCCGACATCGTCATTCACTCAGCCACCAAGTACATCGGTGGGCACGGCACCAGCATCGGCGGCGTGATCGTGGACGGAGGGAAGTTCGACTGGGCCAACGGGCGCTACCCCGAGTTCACCACGCCCGACCCGAGCTACCACGGCCTGGTCTACACCCAGGCCCTGGGCAACCTGGCCTATATCATCAAGGTGCGCGTGCAGGGCCTGCGCGACATCGGCGCCTCGATCAGCCCCTTCAACTCCTTCCTGCTGCTCCAGGGCCTCGAAACCCTGCCGCTGCGCATGGAGCGCCACAGCCAGAACGCCCTCGCCGTGGCACGCTACCTCAGCGAACACAGCAAGGTAGCCTGGGTGAACTACCCCGGCCTGCCCAGCCACCCCAGCTACGAACTGGCCCAGAAGTACCTGCCCCGCGGGCAGAGCGGCATCCTGGGCTTCGGCATCAAGGGCGGCCTGGAGGCGGGGAAGAAGTTCATCAACAGTCTGAAGCTCTTCTCGCACCTCGCCAACATCGGCGACGCCAAGAGCCTGGCCATCCACCCCGCCAGCACCACCCACAGCCAGCTCACCCCCGAGGAGCAGGCCCTCACCGGCGTCACCGAAGACTACGTGCGCCTTTCGATCGGGATCGAGACCATTGACGACATCATCGCCGACCTGGAGCAGGCCCTGAGCCGCGTGTGACCGTTCACGCCGCGGGTAGGGGCGTGGCGCGCCGCGCCCCTACCCGCCGCGCCGCGACAGCTATGACCGCACCACAGACACATTTCGCGCCCGAAGGCGTCGGCATCGTCCACCGCCAGTATCTGACCTGGACCGAACCGCTGCCGCTGGACAGCGGCGCGACCCTGGCGCCGGTCACCCTGGCGTTCGAAACCTACGGTGAACTCAACCCCGAGCGCAGCAACGCCATCCTCCTGCTCCACGCCCTCTCGGGCGACGCCCATGCCGCCGGGCGCCACAGCCCCGGCGACCGCAAGCCGGGCTGGTGGGACGCCATGGTGGGGCCGGGGCGGCCCTTCGATACCGATCGCTACTTCGTGATCTGCTCGAATGTGATCGGCGGCTGCCAGGGTTCCACCGGCCCCTCGAGCCGCAACCCCTACACCGGGCGGCCCTTCGGCGCGCGCTTCCCGGTGATCACCATCGGCGATATGGTGCGCGCCCAGACCCGCCTGGTCGATGCCCTGGGCATCACCCGGCTCCTGGCCGTGGCCGGCGGCTCCATGGGCGGCTTTCAGGCCCTCGAATGGGCCACCGCCTACCCCCAGCGCGTGGGCGGCGCCATCCTCCTCGCCACCAGCGCCCGCTCCAGCCCCCAGACCATCGCCTGGAACAGCATCGGGCGCCGGGCGATCATGAGCGACCCTCGCTGGCGCAACGGCGATTACTACGGCGCTGAGCCGCCCTGCGACGGCCTGGCGGTCGCCCGCATGATCGGCCACGTCACCTACCTCAGCGAACCCTCCCTCGAAGCCAAGTTCGGGCGCCGCCTCCAGAGTGGCGATGATTTTGCTTTCAGCCTGGAACGGGAATTCGCCGTCGAGAGCTACCTCGAATATCAGGGTGATAGCTTCAACGCCCGCTTCGACGCCAATTCGTACCTCTACATCACCAAGGCCATGGATTACTGGGACCTGCCCGGGCGCTACGGTTCCCTCGACGCGGCCCTCTCCCGCGTGCAGGGACCCACGCTGCTCCTCTCCTTCAGCAGCGACTGGCTCTACCCCACCGCCGAGTCGCGCGCCATCGCCGATGCCCTGACCCGCCAGGGTCGCCCCGTCGAACATCTGGACCTGCCGAGCAGCGCCGGGCACGACGCTTTCCTGATTGACGTTGATCTGCAACGGCCGATCATCAGCGAGTTCCTCGACGATCTAGCGCGGGATCTCATCTGAGCCTGCCTTCCGCATGACCGAGCAAGATGTTTTTGGCGTCAGGGAAGGCTTTGCGACAAACCTCAGGCTCTGCCGTCACCTACAGTTGGCGGACCGCAATCCCCGGTAGGCGGGTCTTTACCGGTTCCCCGCCCCGCGCGGCGTATAGTCGGAGAAGTCCGGGGTTGCCGGCGACCCCGCCGTACCCGCGAAGAGGAGGGATGCCCAATGTGGCGCGCAGTGCTTGACCGTGTCGTCTTCGTGCTGATGAACATGGTGGTGATGGTCATCCTCCATGGCAACAGCAAGCAGTTCTGGCCCAAGATCCCCTATCTGAGCCTCCGCGACGAGAGTACCACCGAACACACCCGGCTGGTCTTCAACACCCTGGCGATCAGTTCGCTTATCCAGGCGCTGCTTGGCCGGCTGCCGCGCGAGCGCTGGCTCCCGCGCGTGCTGGTGCTGGGCGTGGTTCCGGCCATGCTGCCGGCGCTGATGTTCTTCGGCCAGAAGGTGCTGCGCCTGCGGGGCGCCGCGGCTGAACGCTACAACCTGGCGATGGTGCCGCTGCTGCCCATCGCGGCCATTGCCGTCGAAGAGGGCCTCGCCGCCCAGCTCGCCCCACCCCCCGAAACGCCCTCCTCGGCTGATTATTCGCATCTGGTGTGATGGGAAATGATCCTCACCCCACGGCCCCCTCCCGCTCCACCTGGGGAGGGGGCTTTCGGAGGGGCGAAGCCTCTCCGAACCTCCCCCGACCAGGCGCAGTCCCGTCACGGTACTACAAGCAACCATCCGAAATGGTATTACACCTCCACCCCGTTCCGGGCAATCACCTCCCGGTACCAGTGCGCCGAACGCTTCCAGATGCGCCGCCCGCTGGCGTAATCGGTGTAGAGCAGCCCGAACCGCTTGCTGAAGCCGTGCGACCACTCGAGGTTGTCCAGTAACGTCCAGACGTAGTAGCCGCGCAGGTCGATCCCCTCCTGGATGGCCCGATGGGCCATGGCGATGTGCTCGCGCAGGTAGGCGACGCGCGCGTCATCGTGGACGCCACCGTCGGGAGCGACGGCATCGTCGAAGGCCGCGCCATTTTCGGTGATGTAGAGCGGCACGGAGGTGTAGGCCCGCGCCTGCCGCAGCGTCTCGATGATACACGGCGGGTAGATCTCCCAGCCCATGGCCGTGGCCGGCCCCGAGGGCGCCACCTGCCGCGCGCCGCCGATAAGATCGAAGGGATCGAACCGGGTCACCAGTCGCGAATAGGTGTTGAGACCCAGAAAATCAATCGGAACGCTGATCACCTGTAGATCGCCGGGCCGTATGGCGGGACGGATGCCGCGCCAGGCGAAGTGGCGCAGCACATCCTCGGGGTAGCGCCCGCGAAACAACGGCTCCAGAAACAGGCGGTTGGTGGCCCCGTCGGCGAAGCGGCTGGCCCGCAGGTCCCAGGGCCGTTGCGAGGCCGGATGGTGCGGCCAGAGGATGAGCACGATCCCGATCTGGGGGCGCGGGGTCTCCCCGCCCGTTCCTGGCGGAAACTCGGCCCGGAAGGCCTGTACCGCCAACCCGTGCGAGAGCAGCAGATGGTGGGCCACGCTGAGCATGACCCAGGGATTGCGCCGGCCCGGGGCATATTCGCCCGTGCCGTAGCCGTAGAAGGTCTGGATAAACGGCTCGTTGTGGGTCACCCACAGCGGCACGTCGGCGCCCAGGCGGCGGAACAGCAGCGCGGCGTACTCGGCGAAGCGCAGGGCCGTGTCGCGGTTGGCCCAGCCGCCTTTGTCCTCCAGGACCTGCGGCAGGTCCCAGTGATAGAGGGTCACATTGGGTATGATGCCCCGCTCGTTCAGCGCGGCAATCAGGCGACGGTAAAAATCCAGCCCCTTCTCGTTGAGCGGCGGAGCGCCGGTCGGCAGGATCCGCGGCCAGGCGATGCTGAAGCGGTAGCTCTTTAACCCCAGCGCGGCCATGTGCTCGACATCTTCTCGCCAGCGATGGTAGTGATCGCAGGCGACGTCGCCGGTCGAGCCATCGGCGATCTTGCCCGGCGTGTGGGTGAAGCGGTCCCAGATGCTCTCGCCCCGGCCGTCTTCGTTCCAGGCGCCCTCGATCTGGTAGGCCGCCGTTGCCGCGCCCCACACGAAGCCGGGCGGGAAGGTGAGGTGAGTCATTGTGTTTCTGCCTAACGTGAAAAGCCGATAGCCGATAGCCGATAGGGCCGCAGCACGCGGCGGCCGGACGCGGGCCGGTTTTCATCGGGCGGTGTGTACGCATTGCATGGACG
>DAOUDA010000225.1:0-14313 GCA_034431835.1 Chloroflexaceae bacterium
CGCGCGGCAAAGCCGCGCGCCGCTGGAACACCGGGGGGCCGCATGCCCCCACCCCCGCCGGGACGAAAGCTCACTCCAGAGTCCTCCAAAACACCGCCGCCATCACCACGCGACCGAGACTGGTGAGGACAAAGAGGCAGGCCAGGCCGGTCAGGGTGATTGGCCCGAGGCTGAAGTGGGCCCCGGCGAGTAGCATGGCAAGCGCGCCGCCGAGCAACCCGGCCACCAGCGTGCCCAGGCCGGTCACGGCGCTGTAGGCGGCTATCGCCGCCCCGCGGCAGTCGCCCGGCGCGCGGTCCATCAGCACATTGGCCAACCCCTGGGTCAACCCCGGCCAGAACACCCCGGAGAAGATCGCCGTCAGCCACAAGGGCGCGATGTTCGTGGGCGTCGAAAGGACCCAGCCCCACGGGAGCGGAACGGTGCCGAGCACACAGGCGACCAGCACCGTACGGTAGCCGTAGCGGTCCTGCAGCCGCCCGACCAGCGGCCCGAAGACGAGCGACACGGCGCTGGTGACAATGGCGGTGAGGCCCAGGGTGGCGAAGCTCAACCCGAGGGTGTTCAGCCCGTAGGCGCTGAAGAAGGGTATGGCGATGCCGGTCACCAGGGCCCACCCCGTGCCGGCAAGCATAAAATGGCGAAAGCGCCGGTCGCGCAAGGGCGCGCCGAAGAGTTCTGCCGGGCCGACGCGGGTCCTGGGCCGCAGGGGCGGCTCGGGCTGGCGGGCGATCAGGACCGCGGCCAGCAGGGCCGCCAGGACCGCCGCACCGAAGATCACCGCATAGCCCGACGCCTCGTGGCCGCTGGCCCGGAAGGCGTCGAGGGTCCGGCCGGCAAGAAAGGTGGCAGCCATGGCCGCGAGCGCGGCGACGGTATTACGCAGCCCGAAGTAGGCCCCGCGCTGCTGTGGCGGCGCCAGGTCGCTCATCCAACTCATCCAGGCGTTGGCGGCAATGCCGTTGAAAGCGTAGGAACAGGCCAGGCCCACGAAAAAGATCGCCAGTTGCGCCCCCTGCAAAAAGCTGAGGAAGGGCAGCGCCAGCAGCAGCGTCCAGATCAGGCGCCCCGCCAGCGCGCCGTACAGCACCAGCGCCCGCCGGTTGCCCGTCCGCTCCTCCAGATAGGCCCCGACGAACTGAAACACCTGGCCAATGAAGGGCAGCGCGCCCATCAGCCCGAGTTGAAAGCTGTTGGCCCCCAGCAGTAACGCAAAGCCGGTAAGGAAAACGCTGCCGCCGATCGCCCCGGTGATCGTAATGTGAACGTTGGCGATCGCCCCTTCGAGGATCGAGATGCGCATACCGCGGCGCACCTCCGCGGGCGACAGGGGCGCAGGCGCGGGGACGGAGCCGGTGACTGGCCGGGTAGCGGCGGTGGCGTGCGCGCCATGGCGCACGGAGGTTGTAGTGCCCATCGCTGGTTCCTGACTCTCCTGGCAACGCAACGCGGCGCCCAGATGCGCCGCCAGGCGTATCCTACCCCAGATGGTTGACTGGTCAAGTGTCGTGAGGCTGATACTGGGATGAGACTTCGGGCTGAATGGGCCGAGGTAAGTGTGGCGAAACCGGGTTTCCCCATTCCCCTCCTCCGCCGTTGCGGGCGCTGGCCAGTGGCCCAGGAAACATCACGGCAGCCTCAGGGGCCTGTGCTATAATCCAGATTATTGCTGGCAGGCGACAGGGTTACCTCCAGGAGGCCCGGCGTGAACCTGATGGACATCCTGATGATACTGCTCTTCTTCGGCACGCTGGCAACGGGCTTTTTTCAGGGCGCCCTTCGCCTGCTGGTGCTGATGCTGGCGTTCTACCTGGCCCTGGTGCTGGCCAGTCTCTACTATCCTGCCCTGGGCGAGTTTTTCGTGCGCAACTTCGATGCCGACCGCTTTGTCGGCCAGTACCTGGCCTTTTTTCTGGTGTTGTTCTTGAGTTTTGTTCTGCTCGCCATCGCCGGACTGTACACCTTCCGCTACGTGCGTCTGACGGGGAGCCTGGACTACATTGACCGCATCGTTGGCACGATCCTTGGCCTGTTCTTTGGCGCCCTGGTGGTGGGCATTGTCGCCGCGCTCCTCTGGAACCTGATGATCCTCCGCGGGGGGCGCAACATTGACCTGCCGCTGTTTCGCTTACTGGGTAACAGCGTCGCCAACTCCTTCGTCTTGCAGTATTTTTCCACCGTCGTTCTCCCGCTAGTGTACAACTTCCTCGACCCAATTCTTCCCGAGGGCGCGGATATCATCTTTGCGGTACAGTAAAGGTAGGGCAACCCTCCGGCTTGTGAGCAAGGGCCGCCAGGGTTGTCCATGCCCCTGCCGGAAGGGAGGGTGTGGGAGGGCCTTGCCCTCCCACAAATACCATTGTGCGGCGCAGCCGCGGCGTGGCTGCGCGACAACATAGCTAATCCAATGACCATTGCTGATCAGACCATAACCACCCTGGAATTTCCCAAGATCCTGGCCCAGTTGGCCCGCTACACGGCCTTCTCGGCCTCGCGCGAGCTGGCCCTGGCCCTGCGCCCGTCAACCGAGGTTGCCGAGGTGGCCCGCGCGCTGGCGTTGACCGGCGAGGCGCGGGCGCTGCTGGAGGAGTTGCCGGATCTGTCCATCGGCGCGATGCGCGACATTCGCCGCGCCGCGCAGCATACCGCCCGCGGCGGGGTGATTGACGGCCCCAGTTTGCTCGAGGTGGCCGGGTCGGTAGCGGCGGCGCGCGCGCTGCGCGCCCGGCTGCTCAAGCTCGACCCGGAACGCTTCCCCCTGCTGAACGAGCAGGCCGGGGCCATGCCGGTTCTGCCTCCGCTCGAAACGGCGATCGAACGGGCCATCGGCGACGATGGGCAGGTGCTCGATGCAGCCAGCGCCCGCCTCGCCGAACTGCGGCGCGAGGTGCGGGTCGCCTTCGCCCGTCTGCACGAAAAGCTCCACCACCTGATTACCTCCAGCGCCTACGCTGGCGCCCTGCAGGAGCCGATCATCACCGTGCGCAACGGGCGCTACGTCGTGCCGGTCAAGGCCAGCCACCGCAAGGATGTCCGCGGCCTCGTGCATGACCAGTCGAGCAGCGGGGCCACGCTGTACATCGAGCCGATGGCGGTGGTGGAACTGAACAACCGCTGGCGCGAGTTGCAGGCCGCCGAGGAGGAGGAGGTGCAGCGCATCCTCGCCGCCCTCTCCGACCAGGTAGGCGCGGCCGCGCCGCAACTGGTGGCCACGGTCGAGGCGGTGGCGGCGATCGATCTGGTCTTCGCCAAAGCGCGCTACGCCGCCGATCTCCGCGCCGTGGCGCCCGCGATCAGCCCATCGCTGGCGCCGCTCGCCCCCGGCGGCGGCCCCGAGGCCGCCCCGCTGCTGCTCACCGAGGCCCGCCATCCCCTGCTCGATCCGGCTACGGTGGTGCCGATCACCCTCTGGCTGGGGGGCGAGTTCCGTATTCTGCTCATTACCGGCCCCAACACCGGCGGTAAGACCGTCGCCCTCAAGACCACCGGCCTGCTCGCCTTGATGGCCCAGGCCGGGCTGCACGTTCCCGCCGCGGCGCCCTCGCGCCTGCCGGTCTTCGCCCAGATCTTCGCCGACATCGGCGACGAGCAGAGCATCGAGCAGAGCCTCTCCACCTTCTCCTCGCACATGCGCAACATCGTGCACCTGCTGCGCGCCCTGGAAGCGGAGGCAGCGGAAGAGGCGCGGCTGGGGACGGAGCGCCGCCCGGCCCTGGTGCTGCTCGACGAACTCGGCGCGGGCACCGACCCGGTTGAGGGTTCGGCCCTGGCCCGCGCGATCGTCAAACGCCTGCTTGAGTCAGGTGTGCTTGCCGTGGCCACTACCCACTACGCCGAACTGAAGGCGTTCGCCTACGCCACCCCCGGCGTGCAGAACGCCTCGGTCGAGTTCGACGTGGAGACCCTCGCGCCAACCTACCGCCTCAGCATCGGCCTGCCCGGGCGCTCCAACGCCCTGGCGATCGCCAGCCGCCTGGGGCTCGATCCGGAGCTGGTGGAGCGGGCCCGCGCCACGATCGATCGCAAGGACGCCCAGGTGGAGGACCTGCTCGCCGGCATTCACCACGAGCGCGAAGCCGCCGGGGCTGCGCTGCGCCGCGCCGAGGAGTTGCGCGAGGATGCCGAGAAGTACCGCGACCGGCTGGAGCAGGAGTGGCGCGCCTTCAACGAGCGCCGCGAGGCCGAAGCCGAGGCCGCGCGCCAGGAACTGGAAGGGGAACTGCGCGAGACGCGCCTCCTGCTCAAGCGCCTGCGCGACGATTTCCGCAGCGTCTCGCTCTCGCGCGAGTGGCTGGAGCAGGCCGAACAACGCCTCGCCGCCGCCGCGGAACAGGTCAAAGAGGCCGCGGCCCGCCCCCGCGCCACGCCCCAGCCCGCCCGTCCCGCCAGCCAGGCCCCGCGCCCGTTGCAACCGGGCGACACGGTGCTGGTGCGCTCGGTGGGCCTTAAGGGGGAGATCGTCAGCATTGACCCCGACGACGGTACGGCGCAGGTGCAGGTGGGCGGCTTCCGGATGAACGTGGACCTGAAGGATCTCAAGCGCGAGAAAGGCCCTCCCGAGGCCGGCCCGCGCCGCGAGTACCGCGCCGAACGCAGCGTCGCGCTGCCCCCCGCGCCCGACGTCTCGATGACCCTTGACCTGCGCGGCTACCGCGCCCACGAGGTCGGCGAGCGCCTCGACCGCTACCTGAACGACGCTTACCTGGCCGGGCTGCACCAGGTGCGCCTGGTGCACGGCAAAGGAACGGGCGCCCTGCGCCAGGTGGTGCGCGACGTGCTGCAGGGCCATCCCCTCGTGGCCTCGTTCAGCAGCGGCGGCAGCGATGGCGGCAATGGGGTGACTGTGGCGACCCTGGTGGAGCGGTAAACCTGGACAGACATGGTACAATACCACAGCTATGCCCGAACCGCTCATCTACCTGCTCCTCATCGTCGCTCTCGTGTTGCCGGCGCCGGGCGTCATACTGCTGCGCCTGCTGTGGCCCCGCATCGGCCAGCGGAACATGGTGATCGGCGCGGCGGCGCTGTTCGCCTGCGCCATTCTCAGCGCGGTGATCCTCGCGCGCAGTGAGGTGCGTGTGTTGCGCATCGGCAGCTACAGCCTGTTGCTTCCAGGGACGCAGCCGCTCGATGCGGCCGTGCTGCTTCCCCCGGAAGCGCCGGTTGCTCCGCCCCCGGTCGCGCCGACACGCACGCCGCGCCCCGGCGCCACACCCACGCCGAACGCCGCGCCCGAAGCCACCGCCACCGTCGAAGCAAGCGCGACGCCTTTGCCCACGGCCACGCCGGAACCCACCGCCACCCTCGAACCGACGGCCACTCCCGCGCCGCCTCCGGCGCCCGCCGCGGGCCGGCGCTACGTCGTGCAGGCGGGTGACACCTTCCGCGCCATCGCCGAACGCTTTGGCGTCTCCGTACCCGATCTGTTGCGGGCCAACAATCTCACGCCCGAACAGGCCGATAATCTCCGCGTGGGCCAGGAGTTGGTGATTCCGTAGGCTAACTTGATGATCGCCACACCTGGTTATGTGAAGGTGTGGAGGTGTGGAGGTGCGGAGGTGCGGAGGTGTGGAGATGAGGTATAAGGTGCACCCGCTCGACCGTCTGATCCTGCTCCGACACCTCTACAGACCTATGGGGCAACCGTTGAACGAACCACGTCCCGATACGCACCTCGAGCCACAGGGGAGCAACCGTGTCCACAGCCATCAAGACCATCGAACGCAAGCCCCGGGTCGCCAGCGACGCGCTGGCGCCGCTCCTGCTGCTGCTGCACGGCTACGGCGCCAATGAGTACGACCTGTTCGATCTGGCCGACTTCGTTGATCCGCGCTTCCACGTGGTCAGCGCCCGGGCGCCCCTGGCGCTGCCCTGGGGCGGCTTCGCCTGGTACCACCTCAGCGGCGCGCCGGGCCGGCTGACGCCCGACCCGCAGACCCGCGCCCAGGCGGTTGACCTGGTCGAGCGCTTCGTCGAGACCCTGCCGGGAAAGATCGGCACCGATCCGCGGCGCACCTACATCCTCGGCTTCAGCCAGGGCGCGATTATGAGCTTCGCCGTGGCGGTGCGCCGCCCGGAACTGGTCGCCGGCCTGACGCCGATCAGTGGCTACCTCGACCCGGCGCTGCTGCCTCCCAGCGGGCTAAAGGGCCTGGAACGGATGCCCATCCTGCACATGCACGGCACCTACGACGAGATCATCCCCGTCGAGGCCGCCCATATGACCCGCGATATGCTCCGCCTCAGCGGGGCGCGTTACGCCTATCACGAGTATCCCATCGGGCACGGCATCCATCCCGAGGGGCTCCAGCTTGTCCAGCGGTGGCTCGCTGAGCGCCTGGCCGAGCCGGTGGAGTGAGGAGCCTGAACCCTATGAACGCCAGGTTACGGGTGCCCTTTGGCGATCTGGCCCGGCAGGCGGCGGAACTTGACCCCGAGGTGACCGACGCCCTGGCGCGGGTCGCCCGAAGCGGCTGGTACATCCTTGGCCACGAGGTCGCGGCCTTCGAGGCCGAGTTTGCCGCCTTCTGCGGGGCCACGGCATGCGTCGGGGTGGCCAGCGGCGCCGAGGCCCTCTACCTCGCCCTCACCGCCCTCGATGTCGGCCCCGGCGACGAGGTGATCACCGTCGCCAACGCCTGCGTCTACCAGGTAGCCGCGATTGTGCAGACCGGCGCGCGCCCGGTCTTCGTGGACATCGATCCGGCCACGCACACCCTCGACCCGGCACTGCTGGAGGCCGCGATCACCCCGCGCACCCGCGTGCTGCTGCCGGTGCATCTCTACGGCCGCGCCGCCGACATGGCGGCGATCTGGTCCATCGCGCGCCTCTACGACCTCCAGGTGGTCGAAGACGCGGCGCAGGCCCACGGGGCCTGCTATCGCGGCCCCGAGGCCGGCACGCTGGTCGGCGGCGGCGCGAGCGCGATCTGCTGCTTTAGCTTTTACCCCTCCAAGAACCTCGGCGCGCTGGGTGACGGCGGCGCCCTGACCACCAGCGACCCGAACCTGGCGGCGCGCCTGCGGCGCCTGCGGATGTACGGCTGGGGCGAGAAGTACATCGCCGTCGAAGCCGGCGGGCGCAACTCGCGCCTGGATGAACTGCAGGCCGCCGTGCTGCGGGTGAAGTTGCACCGGCTGGCGGCGTGGAACCAGGCGCGCCGCGAGCGGGCGGCGTGGTACCGCGAGTTGCTCGCCGGGCTGCCGTTGCAACTGCCCGCCGACGACCCCGGGCACGTCTATCACCTCTTCGTGGTGGAGTGCGACACCCGCGACGCCCTGCGCCGCCATCTGCTCGAGGCCGGGATCGGCTGCGACGTGCACTACCCGGTCCCGGCCCATATGCAGCCGGCCTACGCCGCTTCGGCCCAGCGCCAGGGGGCGCTCCCCCATACCGAGCGTGCCGCGACGCGCGTGCTCTCCTTGCCGCTCTTCCCCGAGTTGACCCGCGCCGAGGTGGAGGAGGTGGCCCGGACGGTGCGGGCGTTCTTCGGGTAACATTACGATGAGATTTCAGCAGGTCAATGCCCGGGTTACAGTCGGGCGCCGACTCGCCCCCCTCCCTGGCCCTCCCCCGCGGCGGAGCGCGCCGGGCGCCTCCCCTCAGCGGGTGAGGCTGGGAGGGGGCGGAATACCGCGAACAGTAAGGTATCTGTGAAACCATGTCCATGATGCGGGAGTGCCAGGCCCTCCCACACCCTCCCGTCAGGCAGGAGCGCGAGCTTCGCCCTCCCACACCCTCCCATGCCAGGCATGTGCGGAAATTTAGACGATCGCTGCGCCGCCTGTGGCCAGATGCTCAGCGGCGCGTACTACGCGCTGGTCGATCGCCCCGAGCGCTACTGCGCCCGCTGCATCGCCACCCGGCCCCGCTGCGCCGCCTGCGGCGCCCCCCTCGGCGATCAGTACTGGCAACTCCACGATGGACGCCTGCACTGCCCCGCCTGCCATCAGGTGGCGATCTATGACCCTGACGTGGCCCGCGCCGTCTTTGACGAGACGGTCGCGGCCGTGGCGGCGCACCTGGGCATGACCCTCAACGTCGGCGTCGCCTTTCGCCTGGTGGATGCGCCGACCCTCGCCACCCTTCGCGCCGAGGGACGTTCTGCTTCACCCGCAGACGAGCGTACGCTTGGGTTGTACCAGCGCCGCAGGCACGTTCGGGTGATCTACATGCTCTACGGTCTGCCGCGTCTGGCCTTTCGCACCACCGTGGCCCACGAGTACGCCCACGCCTGGCAGGCCGAACGTTGCCCGCTCCTGCGCGACGAGGAGTTGCGCGAGGGGCATGCCGAATGGGTGGCCTACCACCACCTGCTCGCGCTCGGCTGCACCCGCGCCGCCGACCGAATGCTCACCGCGCACCACCCCTACCGCCCGGCCCTGGAACGGGTGCTCGCCCTGGAGCGCCAGCTGGGTGTGCAGGGGGTGATCGCGTACATGACGCGCGCCGAGTAGCTCTACTTTGTCACTTTGCCCCTGGCAGGGGGTGCGGGGGCCGCAGGCCACCGAAGATCTTTCCTTCCTGGCGGTGGGGCGCGGCCTGGCCGCGCCCCGCCAGGAAGGGGAAAGGTCGGAGGGGTGTAGCCCCCCAACTTCCGCGCAGCGGAAACTGCGGCAAGCGGCAAAGCAGAGGTAAGCGATGCTTGAGATACCCTGTCAGGCACGGGGAAACCGCGTTTCGCCAAACGTTGTCAACCGCCCTGGAGGCGCCGATCCTCACCCGCCCGTGTTCACCTCAAACTCGAGCCATGGATCTCACCCCCGAACAACGCGCTGCTGTCGAACATGACGGGCGCCTGGTGGTCACCGCCGGGGCCGGCAGTGGCAAGACCCGCGTGCTCGTCGAGCGGTACCTCCGGCTGCTTGACGATATTGCCGACCCCGACCCCTTCGCCGCCATGCTGGCCGTGACCTTCACCGAAAAGGCGGCCCGCGAAATGCGCGAGCGGGTGCGCCTGGCGCTGGAGCAACGCGCCCACGCCGGCGCGCCCGATTGGCGCGCCCGCCGGGCAGGCCTTGCCGCCGCCGTGGAAGGCGCGCGCATCGGCACCATCCACGGCTTCTGCGCCACCCTGCTGCGCGCCCATCCCGTCGAGACGGGCCTTGACCCGCGCTTCGCCATTCTCGACGAGGTGGAGGCCGGGTTGCTCCTTGCCGAGAGCGTGGACGAGGCCCTGCGCGACGTGGTGAGTGCTCGCGGCGGTGCGGAGGCGGCGCCCACCACGCTGGCCGCCGGGCTAGAGGTGCTGCTGGAGGAGTTCGGCCCTGCCGAAGTGCGCGCCGCCCTGGTGGACCTGCTGCGCGGCGGCGGCGAGACCCGCGCGGCGCTGCGCGCCCTGCCCTCCGACCCTGCCGCCCTGCTGCGCCACTGGCATGAACGCCTGGCCCTGGCCCGCGCCGAAATCCTTGACGAGTTGTTCGCCAGCGCGCCCTGGCGCCAGGCTGCCGCCACCCTGCTGGCCCTGGCCCCCATGGCCCCCGCCGATGACCGGATCGGCGCCCAGGTGCGGGCCGTGGTCGCCTGGCTCAACAGCCTCGACCCGCAGGCACCCGACTTCGCTCCACTGGAGGCGCTTAACCTCCAGGGCGGCAGCAAACGCCTCTGGGGCAACGCCGGCGACCTCGCCGCGGCCAGAGAGGCCCTTCGCGCGCTGCGCGAGGCCTACCGCGCCGTGGCCGAACTCCTGGCATTCGCGCCCGACCCGCGGATCGAAGAGCGCGCGGCCCTGGCCGCCCTGGCCCTGCGCGACCTGTTCCACATCGCCGACGCGCGCTACACGCAGCGCAAGGCCGCCCTCGACCGCCTCGACTTCGACGACCTGGAGCGCCGCGCCCGCGACCTCCTGGAGCGCCACCCTCACGTCCGGGCGCGCTGGCGCGCCGAACTCCGGGACGTGCTCGTGGACGAGTTTCAAGACACCAACGACGACCAGCGGGCCATCATCTACGCCCTTGCCGGACCGTCCGCCGACCCCGGCGCCGCCGGCCCGCGCCTCTTTGTCGTAGGAGACGGGAAGCAGTCCATCTACCGCTTCCGCGGCGCCGATGTCAGTGTCTTCCGCGAGGTTGAAAGCGATATTCAGCACTGGGGCGGGAAGCGTCTGGCGCTACAAACTTCGTTTCGCGCCCACGCGACCCTGGTCGAACTGATCAACCGTGTCGGCGAACGGCTCTTCTGGCGGCCAGGAGCCCCTCGCCCCTTCGAGACGCCCTACGAACCACTGGCGGCGCACCGGCCGGCGCCCCCGCATTCCATCATCGCCGAATGGCACGTGCTGCCCGACGCCGGCGAGGCCGCCGAACGTCGCGCGGCCGAGGCCGCGCTCCTGGCCGGGCGCCTGGCCGACCTGGTGGCCGGCGCCGCCGGGCCGATCGTCCACGACCCGCACCTCGGCTGGCGCCCGCCGACCTGTGGCGACATCGCGCTGCTCTTTCAGGCCTCAACCTCTTTTGAACCTTTTGAGACCGCGCTGCGCGAACGGGGCATCCCCTATCTCACCACCGCGGGACGGGGCTACTACGGACGCCAGGAAGTGCTCGATCTTATCCATCTTCTCCAGGCCATCGATGATCCGAGCAACGAACTGGCCCTGGTGGGGGCATTGCGTTCGCCGCTCTTCGCCGTTGACGACGGCGCGATCATGGCGCTGAAGCTGAGCGGCGCGGCGAGCCTCTGGGAAGCCTTGCTGGCCGCCGTGGAGGACGGCGCCGCCGGCGCCGGGGTTCCGTTCGCCGCGCGGACCCTGGGCGAGTTGCACGCCATGCGCGGGCGCGCCACGGTGGTTGAATTGCTGCGGGAGGCCCTCGACCGCACCGGCTACCTGGCGACCATCAGCGCCCTGGATGACGGTGAACGGCGCCGGGCCAACGTCGAGAAGCTGCTCGCCGCGGCGCGCCTCGCCGGCGCGCGGGGGTTGCGGGCCTTCAGCGAGTACCTGGACATGCTGCTGCGCGTCGAGGCCCGCGAAGGCGACGCGCCCCTGGAGTCCCACGGCGCCGTCCGCCTCATGACCGTGCACCGCAGTAAAGGGCTGGAGTTCCCCATCGTCGCCCTGCCCGACCTGGGGCGCGCGCCGCCGCCGCTCCGCGAACGCTGGCTGGCGCGGCGGGCCTACGGTCTGGCGCTCCAGGTGCGCGACCCGGCTGACGAGAAGCGGCGCCCCGCCGCCTTCCTGCTGGCCCGCCACACTGAACGCCAGCTCGAGCGGGCCGAGCGCGAGCGCCTGCTCTACGTGGCCCTGACCCGCGCCCGCGACTACCTGATCCTCAGCGGAGCGGCCCGGTCAAAGAGCGACGACGGCTGGCACGCCGCGCTGGCCGCCGCCCTCGGCCACCCGTGGGAGATGGGCGGGCCGCCCGCCGGGGCCCTCGGGCCGCTCCTGGTCGTGCGACATGACCTGAAGTGAACACGGGAGGGCGTGGCCCTCCCGTGTTCACTTCAGGTGTAGGGTTTTTCGAGCGAGAAGGGGTTTTCGGCATTCCAATGCGCTTAAGGTCCTCACCCCCCTGCCCGCCTCTCCCTGAGCGGGAGAGGCGGGAGTTGGGCGTTCCAATGCCCCAGATATGGTTTCCCCATCATCACCGATCGCGCCACCGGGGCGGGCGCTTCTCCAGAAAGGCGCAGATGCCCTCCTGCGCATCGGGGAAGGTGGCGTTGAAGGACATCACTTCCTTCGCATAGGCGTAGGCCTGGTGCTGGGGCATGTTGATCTGCCGGTAGAAGGCCTGCTTGCCCAGACCCACCACCGTGGCGCTGGCGGCGGCGATCTTCCCGGCGAGGGCGCGGGTCGCGCCCTCCAGCTCAGCGGGGGGGACCACCTGGTTCACCAGCCCGAAGTCGCGGGCCTCGGCTGCCGAAATCGGCTCGCCGGTCAGCAGCATCTCCATGGCCTTCCTGGCCGGCACGGCGCGGCTCAGCGCCACCATGGGCGTCGAGCAGAACAGCCCGATCTTCACCCCGGGCGTGGCGAACCGCGCATCCTCGGCAGCTACCACCAGGTCACAGGTGGCCGCGAGCTGGCAACCCGCGGCCGTGGCGATCCCGTGCACCTGGGCGATCACCGGCTGCGGAATCGCCTGAATGGTCTCCATCAACACCGTGCAGACATCGAAAAGATGGCGGTAATACTCGGGGCTGCGCCCGCTCATCTCGCTCAGGTCGTGGCCCGCGCAGAACGCCGGCCCCGCGCCGCGCAGCACCACCGCGCCGATGTCGCCGCGCCGGCCCACGGTACGGAAGGCGTCGATCAGTTCCTCCATGTGTTCCAACGAGAGCGCGTTGCGCTTCGCGGGCCGGTTCATCGTGATGAACGCCAGCCGCTCGTCAAGCTCGAGCAGCAGGTGCTGGTAAGACTGGGACACGGTCGTCATTGACGGTTCTCCTTAATCAATCAAGGTTTGCAGCTACGCCGCACAACAACGGGAATGCACAAGAATGTTCCTGGGAGGGCGTGTAGCCCTCCCAGCCCCTCCCTCGGGCAGCAGCGTGGGAAAACCTGGGAGGGCGCAGCCCTCCAACCCCTCCCACGGGCAGAAACGTAGAGAAATGGTACAATCACCCGCCAGGAATAGCAAGTAATGCCAGATTCCCGGCGAGCATAGCCCGGGCGCATCATCCGTGGGTTTCACCTCATGTACGGCTATCCACAATCCACAATCCACAATCCGAAATAAGCCATGCGCATCCTGTGGATCGACCCGTTTCACGGCGGCTCGCATGCTGCGGTCGCGGCGGGCTACGCGGCGCGCGCCGCCCACTCGGTAAGGCTGCTGACCCTTTCGCAGGCCGGCGGCTGGCGCTGGCGCATGCGCGGCGGCGCCATCACCCTGGCGCGCATGGCCCGCGCCCTTGGCGAGCGCCCCGACCTGATCGTCGCCAGCGATATGCTCGACCTGGCCACCTTTCGCGCCCTGACCGCCGATTGCCTGGGCGGCGCGCCGGCGGCGGTCTACTTCCACGAAAACCAGCTGACCTATCCCCTGCCGCCCTCGCGCCAGCGCGACCTGGGCCTGGCCTGGATCAACTACACCTCGGCGCTCGTCGCCGACGCGGTGATCTTCAACTCCGACTTTCACCGGCGCGATTTTCTTGGCGCCCTGGGCGACCTGCTGAGCCGCTACCACGATCACCAGGAACTGGAGAATGTCGAAGCCATCGCTGCGAAGAGCCACGTGCTGCCGCCGGGCATCGACCTGGCCGCCCTCGACGCCGAGCCGGAGGATCTGGCACCCTCCGATGATGGGCCACTGACCATCCTCTGGAACTCGCGCTGGGAGTACGACAAGCAGCCAGGGGCCTTCTTCGCCGGCCTGGAGGCGCTGGAGGCGCGCGGGGCCGACTTTCGCCTGATCGTGGCCGGCGAGCACATCGATCCGCGCGCGCCCGCCTTCGCCGCCGCCCGCGAGCGCTGGCGCCAGCACATCGTTCACTGGGGCTACGCGCCCTCGCGCCGCGCCTACGCCGCCCTGTTGCACCGCGCCGACGTGGTGATCAGTACCGCGATCCAGGAGTATTTCGGCATCGCGGTCCTCGAGGCCCTCTACTGCGGCTGCGCCCCGGTGTTGCCCCGACGCCTGAACTACCCCGACCTGCTCCCATCGTCGTTGCATGCCTCCTGCCTCTACGACGACTACGACGGTATGGCGGATCTACTCCTGGCCCATTGCCAGGCACGGCAACGGCCCGACCGCGACACGTGGCGGGCCATCGCCGCGCCCTACGACTGGGGCCGCCTGGCGCCCCGCTATGACCTGTTGTTCGCCGCCCTGAGGTAAGATGGGCCTCGCCGGCAGGACCTCATCTCTCCCGCGGGGGCAAGGGGAGAGGATCATCAGCTTACGCAAAAAACTCTGCGGCCCGAAAGGGGCGGCCCCCAGAGAAACCCTGTTTCAGCCCGGTAGCAGGCGGCGAAGCTTCGCAGGGCGTCATAAAGAAATTGTCACCTGGACGCGCAGGAACTACCGGTCACGGATGACACTAGAAAGCCACAGCCAGCTACGATGCCCAACAATACTGTCATTGACAGAGTCCCCGACGAATTGTAGTCTGTAGATGCCAGAGGATGCCGGCAGCAGCTTCGTTCAACCAGTGCATCAACGTGTCGCAACGCGGAATAACGTCCCCGTGCCGATAGCGCGCCACGGCTCTACGACCGTCGTTCGCAATTCGCACAGGACTGGGCATTTCCCACATTAGATCTCTTGCATTTCCGCTTCGTTCAGTCGGGACCGCAGCACGTTCCAGGAAACCTCGTACGCGATCAAGAGACATTTCTGCCCCGTAGCAGCAAGGGAGTGACCGTGAGTTCGCGC
>DAOUDA010000226.1:0-31527 GCA_034431835.1 Chloroflexaceae bacterium
GTGCGCGCGCCACGCCCCCTGGTCGCGGCTGCGCGCTCGAGGCCGGGCAGAACGCTGCGCATGTAGTACACAACGTATACGGCGACGCCCGCTTCAATCAGCGCCTGGATCCAGAACCAGATGCGCTGATTGAACAGAGGGACGTTCAGCAGGCGCAGGGCGCCGATAAGCACGCCCACTCCACCGAGGATCATCAGGGCCATCCCAAGCTGGCGCATAAAGGTCTGGCGGGCAGGATTGCGTTCGGTGTGCCGGAAGTAGAGATATGCGCCAGCACCCACCCCCAGGATCTGGACGATGAAGAACGTCCAGGCCAGGGGGCCAAAGGCAGGATCAGGCGTGGTGAGGTAGCTGAAGATCCCCATAGAGTGATGCGCCTCCGAAGGAGCGGGAAGGAAGCAGAAGCGACGGCGATTATAGCAGCGGGCCACCCGCGCGTCAACCGCGGGGGAAATGACGTAACTGTTATCGTCTGACTCGCCTCTGGTGCGGGAGGGATCGCACAATCCTCCGCCTCCGAGGGGGTGCGCGGCGGGCGGCGCGCGCCCCGCCCGCCTGAGGGTGGCGCCTCGCGCGCAGGCGGGGAGGGGCCTGGAGGGGGCGTCGCCCGCCCCGCCCACCTGACCCAGCGTGGGCGCTCTGAACATTCCATAGATGGAAATACTGTCAGATTTCAGGATTTACTCATATAGACGCAGTAAAAAGAATGAGTTAAAATTAGGTAATGAGCCGTTGCATCCGGCACGTTCCTGACTGGGAGAGTCTGGGAGGATCGCTCATCGGAGAAGGCTACGACGTCCCACAACCACCTTCGCTTTCCGCCCGCGGCGGGCGCCCCCTGGTGAGCCAGCACGAGCCTGCCGCAGCGGGCGGATGAAGAGATCGCCAGGGGCGCAGCCCTCCGCTCTCACCCGAACGCTATCGCAAAAGGCCGCGAAGCAGAACCACGCCTTACTACCGGATACGCCGCTGAGTGATCATAGCTGTCCCATGAGTCAGATCCCCGCAGCGACAACCGACTATGCGCCTCTCAACACCGCCCGGCTGGTAGAGTTAACGCGTGCCACGGATCTAAGTGATCTGGCGCAGCGGGCGGATAAGCTGCTGGCCGAAGCCTTTCCTGAAGCTTCCAGCACGCTGATCTGGGCCGAGGTTGCGGTCAGCGCCGACACCCACGATACATTGTTGGCGCGCGCCCACCACGACCTGACCGGACCTGACGAGAAGCACGCGGAGGTGTCGCTGCCCCTGCAGGCCGCTGGCCAGGTTATTGGCCGGTTGATCGTGCGACCCGGCTACCTCAGCCCCGAGCGGGAACAATGGCTCAACCTGTTCGCGGCCCTGCTCGCCTCCAGTTGCCTGGCCCTGCGAGCCGAGCGGAGCACGGCGCTGGCGCAACGGCAGGCCGCCTTGCGTGAGCGGCTGCATCTGCTCCGCAGCGAGGTGGATACCGACGCGCTCCTGGCGGCTCTGACGCCCCTGGTTCAGCAGACCTGCGGGATGCCGGTCGTATACTGGGCCCTGCGCTACCGCGGGAACGAGTGGGTGGAGATGCGGTACCTGCTTACTCCTACCCGCGCCGAGCGCCCGCGGCTGTTCTGGCGCATCGAGGCCGGCCTCAGCAGTATGGCCATCGAGACGGGCCAGCCTATCGAGACCGACGATTACCTGCGCGCGTGCGACGAACTGGAGGTAACTCCGGTGATCCATCCAGGTCTGCCGCCGTCGCATGCCTGGTACGCGCTGCCGTTGCGTGATCGCGGCGCCGTGCTGGGCGCCCTGGTGGTGTTTAGCGACCACCCCGAGTTGTGCCTCGCCCCCGATGATCGTCAGATGTTGCATTGGCTGGTTGGCGAGGTCGCGGGGATCATCCAGGTGGCCCTGCGCCACGAACGCACAGTTGAGGAGGTTCGGCAACGCCAGGCCCTGAACCAGATTACCCGCCGCCTGACGTCGAGTCTCGACCCCGAGCGGGTGATCGAGTTGATTGTCGAACAGGCCCCGGTCTTGCTCAATGCCGAAGAGAGCAGCCTGTTGCTGCTCGACGAACAAACCGGAGAACTCGAGTTTCGCTACGCGGCGGGTCCGGCCGGGCACCGGCTCCTGGGGCAGCGCCTGCCCGCAGGCAAGGGGGTGGCCGGCTACGTGGTCAGCAGTGGACAGCCTACCATCGTCAACGACACCCAGAGTGACGGCCGGTTTTACCGCAGTATCGATGGCGATAGCGGTTTTCGGACCCGTTCGATTCTAGCCGTGCCACTGCGCGGCATTGATGGGGTCAAGGGTGTGATCGAGGTGCTCAATCGCCACGACAACGCGCCGTTTGTCGAGGACGATCGCGCCCTGCTGGAGGCGCTGGCCGATCAGGCGATGATCGCGCTGGAGAATGCGCGGCGTTTTGCCTCGGTTGACCGCGCCCTTGCCCGGCGCGCCCAGGAGCTGGATCGCAGCAATGAACGCCTGCGGGCCATTCTGCGCGTGTCGAACATGCTCCGGGTGGAGCACCAGGCGGAAGTGCTGGCCAACCAGATCGCCGACATTGTGAGCGCCAGTTCTGGCTTTCGGCGGGTGAGCGTGGCGCTGGTGCAGCAGCGGCGCGCCTCCGAGCCTTCACTGCGGCTCGCTCCGGGCGCTGGCCCCGCCGGGGCGCCGCCGGCGGAGCCGGTTTCACTGGCGCAGTTCAGCCGGCTCCTGCGCTCAGAAAACGCGCGCGGCAGTCTTACCTATTTGATTGAGGACGGCTCCGCCGCCGATCTCGGACTATGGTCTCCCGAAACGCCGGTGAGCGCCGTTGCGCCTGCTATGGAGACGGGGCACCGTGAGGTCTGGCGCACTGGCGATACACTCGTATGCATCCTGCGGAACAGCCGCAACGAGGTTCTCGGCTTGCTGGTCCTGGGTGATCCTGAAGATGGTCTGCGTCCCAGCCCTGAGCAGGTCCAGATTCTGGAAATCCTCGCCAACCAGGCTGCCTCGGCCATCGAGAACGCCCATCTGTACGCGGCGCAACAGCACAGTCTGAGCCGTATGATGGCGCTCAACGCCTTCGCGCGCGCCCTGAGCACCAGCCTGCGCTCGCCCCAGCAGATCCTCGCCCTCACCGCCAGCGGAATGCTGGAGATGAGCGGCGCACGATGGGCGACGGTCTTTCTGCGTGACCCGGCAGGGCCAGCGCTGGAACGGGCCTTCCATACCGGAGCGCCGTGTACCGTGGAGGCCGAGGCGGAACATCTGGCGCGGCAGGCCGGCGTTGCGCGCCGCCCCCTCAGCCGCCTGCCGGCGCCGGGGCAGGAGGGCATGCTGGCCGTACCCCTGCGCGGCTCGGGAACTACGCTCGGCGCCATCTGCATAGGCTTCGAGGCCAGCCTGCCCGATACGGGGGATGTCGAAAGCCTGGCGCTGTTTGCCAGTCAGGCTGCATCAGCGATTGATGGGTTGCACTTGCTGGCCCAGGTGCGCCGGGGGCACGATCAACTGGCCTCGATTATGGCCTCCACCCGTGAGGGCATGCTCCTGGTGAGTGAAACCGGTCGGGTGGCAGTAGTCAATGGTGCGTTCTACCATCTGGCGGCTGTAGAGAAGTGGGCCGCCGCGCCGGATAATCTGGCGGGGATGCCGATCACCGATGTTCTGGAGCAGTGGCAGGCGGCCGCGCTCTTTCTACCTCACGAGTCTGCGTTGCTTGCCGATGGCATCGCTGCCGTGGCCGGCGGGCGCGAGAGCTTTGTGTCGGGTCAGTTCAACGGCGTCGGGCCAGGCGCCCGGGCGCTTGAGTGGTCGGTGCTGCGCGTGACCCACGAGGGACAGCCGGCGAACCGCGAAGCGGCTGGAACCGATCCGGGCTGGCCGATCCTGTTGACCGTGCGCGATATTACCGCCGCAAAAGCGGCAGAACGCCTACGCCAGGATCTTGCCAGCATGATGGTTCATGACCTGCGCAGTCCGCTCACCAGCATTATTACCTCGATCGATATGATCCTCCGTGGCGTTGTGGGCGAGATTCCTGAAAAACAACGCGAGATCCTGGCGATCTGCTTTGCCAGCGCCCAGAACCTGCTCAACTTGATCAGTATGCTGCTGGATATCAGCAGGCTCGAAGACGGAGCAATGCCGGTCGAGTTGTCCAACATCGAGGTCGTCCCGCTGGTGCAACGCGCCCTGGAAACCGTCAGCCTGATCGCTCAGGACAAACGCATCACCATCGAGACCATGTGCGAACCTGCCACCCCTCTGGTTTGCGCCGATGCTGATCTGGTGTTGCGTGTGTTGCAAAATCTTCTCGATAATGCAGTAAAATACAGCCCCTCTGACCAGCGCGTGTTGCTCACCGTTGGCCCCCAGGGACCGTCACTGGTGCGCTTTAGCGTAAAGGATAATGGTATTGGAATCAAAGAAAGCGATCTAGAAACCATTTTTGCCAAGTTTGGGCAGGCCGGCAACCAGCGCCACAAGGGCAGCGGTCTGGGCCTGACCTTCTGCAAACTCGTGGTTGAGACCCATGGTGGGCGGATCTGGGTGGAGAGCGCTCCTCATCGAGGGAGCACCTTCCATTTTACGTTACCTGTGGCAGGTCAGGATCATCGAGGGTAATGATCGGCGTAGTACCAGTACCATTCAACAAGAGCGCTGCTCGCGGCGCCGCTGCTCTCCCAGCCTCCTGCTAGAGCACGGCGCTCGTTGCCCTCTTCCGGTGGGGGAGGGTTGGAGGGGAGCGAAGGGCTGGATTGAATAGTGTTCGGTTCGTACTTGTCCACCTACGGGCCAGACCTTCCCTGGCCCGTAGGAGCGAAGGGCTGGATTGAATAGTGTTCGGTTCGTACAGTGATAGGAAGCTCGTCACCACCGGGCAGGCGCCTGCGGGCGCGCCGGAGCGACGGGCTTCTTTTGACCTCCCAGGAAGGTCGTACCTGTGCATTTGTGACCACGGCGTCTTTGAAACGACACGGATGGACCGTCGCCGTAGAGGTTGCTGGCTACTGCGATGTGGCGGCATACCCGCTTCCCCGCAGGTTGCCATGTCTCCCTAAGAGGGGCAAAATCGGCAGGTGATTATGGGAACCGCTCCGCCGCGTACCGTTCTCCTCGTCACTCCCAGCGTGGCCGACAGCGACTCGCTCCAGCGCGATCTGGCTGATGATCCGGACCAGGCGTATACTGTTGTACTCCTGGAACGCGGCGATCAGGCCCTGGAGCAGTACCGCGATCTGCGACCTGATTGTGTGATTATCAGCGATACGCTCCCCGATACGGATTGGGTGGCACTGGCGGGCACCTTCCAGACCGTGTTGCCGTCGGCGCCCGCCGTGATTCTCCTGGTTGAGCAAGAGTTCTCACCTCTCGTCTGCGAAGCGCTCCGGCGTGGCGCGTACGACTATGTGTTGCGCGGCAGCCCTTCGAGGCGGGTATGGTGGACAGTGCGTAAAGCCATCGAAGCCGCCGATCTGCGCGCGAGCCTGGCGCAAGAACGCCAGGCGCTTAAGGAAAGCGCCGCGCAAGTGGCCCGCCTCGTCGCCGAACGCGAAGAGCTGGCGCGGAAAGAGGGTGAGACCCGGCGCCTGATGAACGAGGCCCTGGCGCTCCTCGATACGCTCATCGACTCGGCGCCGATAGGTCTGGCGTTCGTGGACCGCGACCTGCGCTTCGTGCGCGTGAATCGCGCTCTGGCGATCATGAACGGCCGCCCGGCCGAAGAGCACCTCGGGCGCCGTCCCGTCGAGATCTTTGGCGACTTCGGCGCCAAATGGGAGCGCTGGTGGCAGATGGTGCTCGCGAGCGGCGAACCGATCGTCAATCTGGAGGTCAGCATCCTGATCTCCGGGTGGCGCAAGTATGCCCTGGTAAGCTACTACCCGGTCCGTGACACTGATGGCAACCTGCTCGGCGTGGGCAGTGTGGTCACGGACATTTCGCAGCGCAAGCGTAGCGAGATCGGCCAGCGTGTACTGGCCGCGGCGGGAAGCATGCTGGCCGCTTCGCCCGATACGGGGGTGCTTGGCGATGTCGTGCGCACCCTGTTCCCCGATCTGGCCGATTACGGTATGGTTCATTTCCAGGACGAGCGGGAGGCGCTGCGACTGGTCGCCGCGGTCCATCGCGACCAGGAGCTTGAGGCGCAACTGGCGACCTGGTTCGGTGCCGAGCGTCTGGCAGTATCTGGTGTCATGCATCCCATTGCCCAGGCGGCGGCGGAATGCCAGACCCTGCGTGATGTCGCCCTCTTCTCCGCTGCTGACGAGAAGCTGGTTCCCCAAGAATTGCGGCCAGCAACGTGTGTGATCGCGCCGCTGATCGCCCATGGACGCTGTCTTGGCGCCCTGACCGTGGTTTCGGTTGAAGCAGGGCGGCGGTACCTTGGTGATGAGGTGGTGGTGATCGAAGAGTTAGCGCGGCGCTGCGCCGTGTTCATCGCGGCTGCGCGCTCGTACGAGGAAGTCCGGCGGGCGCGCGCGGCTGCCGAGGCGGCGGTGGAACAGCGTGACCGCTTCATCTCGACGGCCGCCCATGAGCTGAAGACCCCCCTGGCGGTGCTGCTGGGCAACGCCCAGTTGCTGCTGCGCCGCGCCGAGCAGGATTTTGCGCTGGACGCGCTTAATCGTCGCAATCTGCGCATCATCCTGGCCCAGGCCCAGCGCCTCAACCGGCTGATCGCCACGTTGCTTGACGTGTCGCGTCTGGAGAGCGGTCGCCTGGTCAGCGTGCGGCTCCCGGTCGATCTGTGCCGCGTCGCCAGCCAGTTGGCCGAAGAACTGACCCCGACCCTCATCCGCCACGTGATCAGCCTCGATCTGCCCGACGAGCCGGTGCTGGTGGCCGGTGATGAACTGCGTCTGGAGCAGGTGGTGCAGAACCTGTTACACAATGCGGTGAAGTACAGCCCGCGCGGAGGCGAAATTCGTGTTACCGTGCAGCGCAGCGAGAACGAAGCGCTGCTGAGCGTCTCCGATCAGGGCATCGGTATCCCGGAAGCGGAGTTGCCCCGACTCTTTCAGCGCAACTTCCGGGCCTCCAATGCCGAGGCGCGCCAGATCGGGGGTATGGGCTTTGGTCTGTTCATCGTGCGCGAGATTGTCGAAAGCCATGGAGGGACGGTTGAGGTGCAGAGTGTGGAGGGGAGCGGCAGTACCTTCACCGTGCGCCTGCCATTGTGGGTGCCTGGAACGTCTCCCGCGCCCGTTTCCTGATGGCGCGTGGAAAAACCGTCACACGGAGTAGCCAGATCTCCAACCAGCGATGGACTCGATCGGCGTCGCCATCGGGTATGCTGTAAGGCACAGCGTACGCTGTTGTGGAAGGATGGACGTATGGGGTACCACGTACCGCTCACCGCGCAACTCGTCGCCGATCTGTTCCTCGCCATCGAGCAGGATGACCCGCTCGCCGCGCGCCTGGCTACCCAGGCCCTCGCCGAGCGCATCGGTGTGTCGGCGGCTGTGGCGCTCGCCGCGGCGCTGATCGCCGATCGGTCCCTGCCACCTGAGCAGACCTCACATCTGCCCGCGTGGAACCCGACCCTGGTGCGTTGCGCGTAACCGATGGCGCATCTGCTGCCAGCTGGCGCGATAACTGACCATCACTCGCGTTGTTGCGACGGTGGTCGTGGTGGTATCGTGTTGCCCGGCGCGAGGGGAAGCGGCGAAAGATGTTGCCCCCCTATCCTATCCCCCGTTTCATACGAACCTGACAATCCAGCCCTTACCTCCACACCTCCACACCTCCACAGATCATCCAGGTGAGCGTGTCGAGCGACGGTCAAGTCGGAGCGCCCGGGCCGGAAACATGCAGCATCACATATCCAGCACCACACTGACCGGACAGTGATCCGAACCCTCGACGTCGGTGTGTATCTCTGCGGCGCGCAGCCGTGGCGCCAGACTGGTTGAGACCAGAACGTAGTCAATGCGCCAGCCGATGTTGCGCTGGCGCGCCCCGGCCCGCGGCGTCCACCATGAGTACGTAACCGTATCGGGATGGAGGTAGCGAAAGCTATCTACCAACCCTCGCGCCAGCAGGGCGCTGAGGGCGGCGCGTTCCTCGGGCAAGAAGCCCGAGGTGCGCTGGTTTTCGCGCGGGCGGGCCAGATCGATCGCCTCGTGCGCAGTGTTGAGGTCGCCAACGACGACCAGAGGCGCCCCGGTGGCGAGTTCGGCCCCCAGGACCGCGCTCAGGCGTTCGGCAAAGGCGAGTTTGTGGGCCACCCGCTCCGGGCCGCTGGTGCCGCTGGGGACGTAGACGTTGTAGAGGGTGAAGGCCGGAAAGCGCGTCACCAGCACCCGGCCCTCGCTATCGAAGACCGGATCGCCCAACCCGGCGCGCACCTCCTCGGGCGGGACGCGGGTGAGCGTGGCCACCCCGCTGTAGCCCGGACGATCCGCGGGCAGCCAGTAGGCGTGATAGCCCGGCGGCTCGCGCAGGGGGGCCGGGAGTTGCTCCGGAGCGGCCTTGATCTCCTGGAAGGCCACGATGTCGGCGGAGCAGCGCGCCAGCCATTCAAGCAGACCCTTGCGGGCAACCGACCGGATGCCATTCACGTTCCAGGAGATGATGCGGGTTGGGGGCATCTCGCTTTCACCGCTGTCTGGTCAGGTGACCTTCACGCGCCTATGGTATCATATCCGGCGTGAGCGCGGGGCCGCCGCGCCAGGTCCGGCCGCTGCGAGAACCGGCGAGCGCGAAGCCGTCCCCGACCCGCCTGGCGGGCGGGGGCGTGGGAAAACCTGGTTTCCCCACCCTCTCCAATTGTCGGTGTTCCCTTGAACGGAGCGGAGCATGTCTGCAATCTGGCCCGGTAAGCCATACCCCCTGGGCGCTACCTGGGATGGACAGGGAGTGAACTTCGCCATTTTCTCGGCCCACGCCACGCGGGTCGAGGTGTGCCTCTTCGATGGCCCGACCGCCCAGCGCGAAACCGAGCGCCTGGCGCTGCCGGAACGCAGCGAGGACGTCTGGCATGGCTACATGCCGGGCCTGGGGCCGGGGCAGTTGTACGGCTATCGGGTCTATGGTCCTTACAACCCGGCGCACGGGCACCGCTTCAACCCGCACAAATTGCTGGCGGACCCCTACGCCCGCGCGCTCCACGGGCGCCTGAGTTGGGACAACGCGCTCTATGGCTACCGCATCGGCAGCCCCTACACCGATCTGACGATCGGCAAGCGCGATAGCGCCCCCTACGCTCTCCGCTCAGTGGTGATCGACCCGCGCTTCGACTGGGACGATGAGCAACGTCCCAACACCCCCCTGCACGATTCGGTGATCTACGAGTTGCACGTCAAGGGCTTTACGCGCTGCCATCCCGACGTGCCGCCCGAACTCCAGGGCACCTATGCCGCTCTGGGCGCCGAGCCGGTGATTGCCTATTTGCAAGAATTGGGCGTGACCGCGGTCGAATTGCTGCCGGTCCATCATTTTATCGATGATCAGCACCTGATCGACAAGGGGTTGGTCAACTACTGGGGGTACCAGAGCCTGGGCTACTTCGCGCCCGAGGCCCGCTACGCCAGTGTGAACGAGCCGGGCGCCCAGGTCAACGAGTTTAAGCAGATGGTCAAGAACCTGCACGCCGCGGGTATTGAGGTGATCCTCGATGTGGTCTATAACCACACTGCTGAGGGCAATCAGTTGGGGCCGACGCTGTGTTTTCGGGGGATCGACAATGCCGCCTACTACCGGCTCGTGCCCGACAACCCGCGCTACTACCTCGACTACACCGGCACCGGCAACAGTCTGAACACCCCCTATCCGCGCGTGTTGCAACTGGTGATGGACAGCCTGCGCTACTGGGTGCAGGAGATGCATGTTGATGGCTTCCGCTTTGACCTGGCGCGCACGCTTGTCCGCGGGGTCTACGAGGGCGACCGTCCCAGCGCCTTTTTCGATATGATCAAGCAGGACCCGGTGCTCTGCCAGGTCAAACTGATTGCCGAACCGTGGGATCTTGGCCCCGACGGCTACTGGGTGGGGCGCTTTCCTTCGCCCTGGGCGGAGTGGAACGGCCGTTACCGTGACAATGTACGCAAGTTCTGGAAGGGGGATGCTGGTCAGGCTGCCGAGTTTGCGTCGCGGATCATGGGCTCGATGGATCTGTACCGGCACAACGGGCGCCGGCCCTGCCACAGCATCAACTTCGTGACCTCGCACGACGGCTTCACCCTGCGCGACCTGGTGAGTTACAACACGAAGCACAACGAGGCCAACGGCGAGAACAACCGCGACGGAGACGAGCACAACAACTCGTGGAACTGCGGCGTCGAGGGTCCGACGGACGACCCGGCCATCCGCGAGTTGCGTTTGCGTCAGATGCGCAACTTTCTGGCGACCCTGCTGCTCTCGCAGGGCACGCCGATGCTGCTGGCAGGCGATGAGCGGGGCCGTACCCAGCAGGGCAACAACAACGCCTACTGCCAGGACAACAGTCTGTCGTGGGTTGACTGGTCACCCGATCCCGAAGCCGAGCACCTGCTGGCCTTTACGCGGAGCATGATCGCCCTGCGGCGGCGGCACCCGATGCTGCACCGGCGCAACTTCTTCCAGGGGCCGCTGGCGCCCGTCGGGGTTGAATACGACGTGGAATGGCTCAGTCCTGACGGGCAGGAGATCGGGCCGGCGTTGTGGAACAACCCCGAATTGCGCTGCTTCGGGTTGCTGCTCAACGGCCGCGTTATGCGTGAGCAGGACGAGCGGGGTGCGCCGATCCACGATGAGGTCTTCCTCGTCCTCTTCAACGCCGGTCATGAGCCGATCGCCTTCATCCTTCCCGACTGGCCCGATGACCCGGTCTGGGAAGTGCTGGTTGACACCGCCGACCCACAATTGAACGGCGGGCATGTGTCGAGCAGCGAGATCTACCAGATTCAGCCCCGCTCGCTGGTGGTGCTGGCCGAACGTGCCGGCAGCCGGAAGGTCTTGCTGCAGTCGGCAATGCAGACGGCCCTGGTGAAGAGGCCTGTTCCGGCCGGGTAGCATGAAAAGGCCCGTCACACGAATGGTCGGGGAGCAGGGTGAAAACCCTCCCGGATTCTCCCGTTAGAGCGCCTGTCGAAGGCGCCACGTAAGCGCAGGGCCGGCGCGGAGCCCGCCTCCGGCGGTGGGATCTGGGGCGGCTACGCCGCCCGAAAGGATCCGAAAAACCTGGAGTCTGGGGCTCGCCCCAAAGACTCTACATCAATTCTGACGTAAGCAACATGGTCGCGTATGTTCACCGGTCTTGCTGTATAATATAGCAATCCTTGTCAGGTTGTGAAGCCCGGGGTATCAGACGTACCCGTAAGGACGCAGCCCGCTGCGTCCTTACGCACGGTCGCTGTTGAGAGATGGCGTAGGAATGCTATAGTACAGCCGCGTCCGTTATCAAAGCTGCTCTGCACAACGTTCCTGCCCTGTTTCGCACTGTCAGTAGCAGCAGCGCTTCCGGCACGACGACATCTCCCGGTAGCCGCCGCAGAGAAAGGGGGGGACGTGCTTGCGGTTATCACCGTACTTCTGGGTGTGTTCCTGGGGGTGCTGATCGCTGGCGGGATATTCGTTCCGCGGCTCAGCCTGATGATCAACGAACTGGCGGTTGTACGCCGGGAACGCGATCGGCTGCAGGGCGAGCTTCTCACCCGGCGCGGGGACGTGGCGGAGGTGCATAGCCGCGCCTTCCGCTCTGAACAGGACCTGCTGGCAATGCGGCGCCGGGTATTTGCGCTAACCGTCGAACGCGATGCGGCCCGCGCGGCGCAACTCGCGGCCGAGGCCGCCTATCGTGAGTTGCTTACCGAGCGGGACCGCCTGCAGGGGGAACTGGCGCTCATGCGCCGACGTAAGGTTCCGTGATGGGCTACTTGGTCTCGCGATAGACCACGTGGCGGCGGACGATCGGGTCGTACTTGCGTAACTCGAGGCGGCTGGGGTCGTTGCGGCGGTTCTTCATCGTGGTATAGGTATGGCCGCTCTCGGTGCTCTTGAGTTTGATGATAATGCGATTGCCCTTCTTGGAGGCCATGGCTTGCAATCCTTCTGCAACACAGCACAACAGCGCCAGAGCGGCGCGCTGCAGAGGATTGTAGCACACCGCGCGGTATGAGGCAAGTCTGATTGGCCGCCAGTCTCTGTGCAGCTTCTCCGCTACGGCAGGCAGGAGGGTGGGGAAACCAGGTTTCCCGCCTTCAGGCCGCGTCTTTGCGAAACACGACGCGAAGGGCGCTGTCCTCGAAGTAGGCGTCCTGGGCGCGCAACCGCGCCAGGGACTGGGGCAAGACGATGCGGTGGCGGTGCCAGCCGACGGAGATGAGCAATTCATCGTCGCTCTGGGCGAGATGGATCTGGTCCTCGGAGGCGAAGGGCAGCGGCACGATCAAATCGTAGCCGCCGTTCATCTTCTCAACGCGCTGCACCGGGCCGCGGTAGAGAAACTCCGCGGGGTCGCGGTCGTGGAAGAGGCGTTCGGCCAGCTGGTTGAGCAGGTCGGGGCCGATCACTTCGCGGTCAAAGTGGGGGGCGCGCAGGATGGGCAACGGCTCGAACATCTCCTCAACCTGGGGCGCGTACTCTTGCTGCATGGCGCGCCAGGCGGCGAAATGGCGATCCACATTGGCGGGCAAGATGCGGTTTACGACGACCGCATCTACGGCATAGCCGAAGAGTGAGAGGTAGGTGAGGCTCCGCTGGGCCTCACGAATGACCATCTTCTCCAGATTCATCACGATGCGCGCGGTCGTCACCTGCTGATCGGTGAGGATATGGCGCACATCAACCAGCGCGTCGATGGCCTGTTGGGCCGAGGCCAGCACATCATCCTCGGCGATGGGCATATCGGTAACCCGTTTGGCCACCGGGCGCACCACCTTCAGCAAGGCCCGCGCGATAGGGAAGAGGCGCGCGATCCACCAGCGCATAATGTCGGGCAGCGACAGGAGCCGCAACGTTTCACCGGTGGGCGCGGCATCAACTACGATCACGTCGTATTTCTGCTCGTCGTAGTGGCGCTTGATCTGCAGCAGGCTGAAGAGTTCCTCGGTGCCGGGGATGACCGACAACTCGCCCTGGGCGATGGTTTCGACGCCCTGCCAGGCCAGGAGTTCAGCCAGGTAGCGCGAGACCTGCCCCCAACTGGATTCCAGTTCGTGGAGGGCGTTGATCTCCTGGGCCCAGAGGTTGGGCAGCACCTGAATTGGTTCGGCCCGCAATTCAACGCCGAGCGAGTCGCCAAGGGAGTGAGCCGCGTCGGTACTCAACACGATCGTCCGGTAGCCGCGTTGCGCGCAGCGAAGGGCCGTAGCGGCAGCCACACTGGTCTTGCCGACGCCGCCCTTACCTGTGTAGAACAAGATACGCATGCAGGACCTGTCTCTAGGGCACGTTGTGTACGTATAGTACACGGCGTCTCGCCTTTACGCAACAAGGGCAGCCAAAAAGTTGTGGAACCGTTACGTAGGTGGAGGGGCTACGGTTCTCTCCTGGCGCTCCCGTGGGGCGACCACTGGCGCGTACCGGGGGTTGGACCGCGTTCCGCAATCTCCACCTGTTCCCACCAGGTCTGGACAACGGCCAGGCTGGCGCCGTACCAGGGTTGGCCGGGGCGCTGGTCGTGCCGCAGGCCGGGGATAATCACACGGCGCGAGCCTTCGAGCAAGCCGCTTGCCAGCGGCACGACGCCATCGCCCCACTGGGCGCCTTCGCCGGTGATCAGGGTGTAGCTTTGCCAGGCGCCCCGTTCGGGCGGCGGGCCGTTGCGGTCGCCGAAGATGCCTTTGCCCATGACGCTGACGTAGCGAATGAAGCGCCAGTACGCGCCGGGGTACTGTTCTTCGGCGAAAGCGATCTGGTTCAGGCCGCCCTGGCGTCCACGGCGGGTCGTGCTGTGGGGCGTGCCGAGGGTCACCAGGGTGCTTACGCGCTCGAACCCATGGTAGACCAGCCCGCGGGGGCCGTAGGGCCGGTCGCCGAGGTAAATGCGGGCCAGGACGCCGCCGGCGCTGTGGGCGACAATGGTCAGGCGACGGGCCTGATGCGCAGCGAGGGTGGCGCGCACGGCCCGATCGAGTATCCGCAGGAGGGCGCCGTAGCTATCGCTGGCGACGACACTGGCCCAGTCGAGCAGGCCAATCGGCGCGATGGCCACGGGGCGGCCGCTGGCCGCGGCAAGGTGGCGGCGCAGGACCTCATATTGGGGGGCGCTGCTGCCAAAACCGCCGACGATGAGTATCGGCTCGGCGCTCAGGGTCTCGCTCATCGTTCTTCTCGTGGCGCCACGGGTTACACGGGCGACCCCGGTGGATGTGGGAAGTGGCAATCCTCCTGGCCCCTCCCGTGCGGGGGCTGTTTTCACATCAGAAGTATACCATGGGCATACGCGGGAGGGGCAAGGTCAGATCGGGGTAGCGCCGGCGCCATCGTGCTTGAACCAGCGTGTAACGAGGGCGATAATCTCGTCGGCGCCTTCTTCAATTGACTTGTTGGTGAGGTTGACGGTGGCCCAGCCATGACTGCGGAAGAGGCGTCGGGCCCACTCGACCTCTTCTTCGGCCCCCTGCAGGTCGATATACGTCTGACCCATCGAGGCGCCGAAGCGGCGCTGGCGCCAGCGGCGCCGGGCGGCGATCTGTTCGGCGTCCACAATCAGGCCAATGACCCGGCGGCGATCCACCTCGATCAGGGCCTGTGGCAAAGCGACTTCCTTTACCAGGGGGACATTGGCCACCTTCCAGCCCAGCACGGCCAGGTACATGCTGAGCGGCGTCTTGCCCACACGCGAGATCCCCACGAGCACGATCTCAGCATCGCCCAGATCGCTCAGGCGAGCGCCATCATCGTGCTGCATGGCGTACTCGATCGCCTCCAGGCGTTCGAAGTAGGCGGAGCGCCGCCGATGGTAGAGGCCGGCCTTGCCTACCGGCTCACGACCGAGCACAGTCGCCAGGCGCGAGAGCACGCTCCCGACCAGGTCGATCTCGTAGACGTGGCGCTCGCGGGCCTTGCGCACCAGGTCGCGCCGCAGTTCCGGCTCCATCAGGGTGTGCAGGATGGTGCCATTGGTTTCTTCGGCCTGGGCCACCACCTGGGTAAGTTGGGCCGGGTCGTGCACGTTCGGCACGACGATCAAGGGCACGTCAACGCCCTCGAACTGGGTCAGCACCAGGCGCGCCACCTCTGCCCCCACTCCTCCTGCACCCCCCGAAACAATGTACAACGGCGGGGTGTTCGCGCCCCCCGGCTGACCATCATTCATAGGCACTCGTTCTGGTATCAACAGTGGGAATGCGGGTTTCCCCAGGCGCCTGCCGGTGGAAGGGCCCGAGGCCCCAATGCCGGTGAGAGCGATCCGGGGCAACCAGATTTCCCCGACTCCCTGCCGGGAGGAAGCCAGGCCATAGGGCAACCTTCCGGATAACGCGCCGCGAAACCCGGGTTTCCGCAGGCGCGCGGACGCCGGACTGGCGCGGCGAAGGTATCAGCGTTTCGGTTTAGCCAGCGACACCCGGATACGCCGGCCGCGCAAGGTCACCCCGGCGAGGCCGTGCAGCACGCGCTGGGCCTGATCCGAAGGCACCTCAACGAAGGCGAAGCGGTCGTAGATGTCAATGGCGCCGATCTGTTTGCCTGAGAGGCCGACCTCATTGGCAATCGCGCCGACAATGTCGGCGGGGCGGATGCGGTCAAAGCGGCCAACATCGAGGAACAGGCGGGTCATGCCAGCCTCGGTGCCGGCGCTGTCACCCTCGACGCTAACCAGCGTATCCTCCTGTTCGACTTCGTTGAGCAGCAGTTTGAAGGCAGCGGCGGCCAGTTCGGTGACATCGTGCTCTTCGGTCATCTCCTCGACCATCAGCACGTAGGGATCAAGATTCTCATTCGCGAGCACCTCGCGGAGGGCATCGCGGAAGGCCTCGCGCCGCCGCGCGGCTACATCGGCCAGGGTGGGCAATTTCGAGGGCTGGATGCGGGTGCGGGTGGCTCGTTCGATAAGCTGGAGCTGGCGGCGCTCGCGGGGGGTGATCAGCGTGATAGCCATCCCGGCGCGCCCGGCGCGCCCGGTGCGACCAATGCGATGGACGTAGCTCTCCGGATCGCCCGGCACATCGTAGTTGACCACATGGCTCACGTCGGGGATATCAAGACCGCGGGCAGCTACGTCAGTGGCTACCAGTAGTTCGATTTGTCCCTCGCGGAAGCGCTTCATGACCCGATCGCGCATCGCCTGGCTCAGATCGCCGTGGATCACCTCGGCCAGGTAGCCGCGGCCCTGCAGACTCTCACCGAGCTGATCGGCCTCGGCGCGGGTGCGGCAGAAGATAATCGCTGAGGCGGGCGTTTCGACATCGAGCACGCGGCAAAGGGCGTCGAGCTTTTCACGCGGCAGGACATCGTAGTAGACCTGTTTGATCCGCGGGGCGCTCAGGGTCTCGCTGACCACACTGATGCGCAGGGGGTCACGGGTATAACGGTGGGCCAGGCTCTGAACGGCCTCGGGCAGCGTGGCCGAGAAGAGGGCGGTCTGCCGTTCGGAGGGAGTATACTGCAAAATGTACTCGATGTCCTCGGCGAAGCCCATATCGAGCATCTCATCGGCCTCATCGAGCACGACCGTGCGGACGGCATCGAGGGCCAGCGTCCCGCGGCGCATATGGTCCATAATCCGACCGGGGGTGCCCACCACCACCTGCACGCCGCGCTCGAGGGCGCGCAACTGCCGCTCGATGGGCTGCCCGCCGTAGACCGGCAGCACGCGGGCCTCGCGGCTCTTGCCATAGCGGAACACCGCCTCGGCCACCTGCATGGCCAGTTCACGGGTGGGCGCCAGCACCAGGGCCTGGGGCGCCCGCGTGGGTTGCAGCCGCTCGATAATCGGCAGGGCAAAGGCGGCGGTCTTGCCGGTGCCGGTCTGAGCCTGGGCGATGACGTCGCGCCCCGAGAGCATGGCGGGAATGGCCTGCGCCTGGATCGGCGTCGGCTCGTCATAGCCAAGCTCGCGGAGCGACGCCAGCAGCGTCTCACTTAGCCCAAGGGCTTCAAAGGTGGTCATCGGGGGAACAGGAACCTTTCTATGTTGTGCGGGCCGACCGCACGAATGACGGGTTATGGAGGCATTTCACTTCCATAAATTATAGCACGAGCTATCGAATTGGAGTGACCAGACCGTGCTTCGCGGGTCCTTACTGTCAGCATGTACAAATAGCCGCCCTGGCATCGTTTAAATCTAATACCATCACTGGTTGATGGTGGTCGTCAGTACTACAACCAGGCGTCCCCTTACAGGGAAGGTTCGGAGGAGCTTTGCCCGCTCCGAAAGCGCGCGGCGCGGCGAAGCCGCGCCAGAGAGAAAGCCTGCGGCCCCTCGCAGGCCCTCGCCTCCGCCGAGGCGAAGTCTCGTAATAGTATCGGAGCCTGATAAGCAGGTTATTTGGTCAGGTTCTGGGAAAGTCAGGCGCTCTCAAACCCCGCGCGCGACCCGTCAGTTCCCCGACAGGCGCGGGGATGGGGAAACCTGGTGTTCCCGTCCTGCTTCCTCCTACGGTGGTCGGTGGTAGACACAATATGGTATTCTGTACCGTAGTTGTTGGCCTGTCGCCTGACGGTCCTCGAAGCTGTTTCGATTCGCCAACCCATACGTACGACAACACCCTGACAGAGCGGCCGATGACAGCGCAACCTCGCATTCTGGTGGCTGATGATGATCCGGCGATGTGTCTTTTGCTACGCGAGACGCTGCAAGAGGCCGGCTACGAGGTGCTGATTGCCAATGATGGCGATCAGCTCATCCGTATGGCCCAGGACCATCCGCCGGATCTGCTGCTGATCGATCTGATCATGCCGTTGATGGACGGCTTCGAGGCCATTCGGCAGTTACGCAACGATACCCGCACGTCGCATCTGCCGATGATCATTCTGACGGCGCGAAGCACGACGTCCGAGGTGGTGATCGGGTTCGACAGCGGCGCCGATGATTACATCGTGAAGCCCTATGATATTGACGTGCTCCTGGCGCGCATCCGCAGTCACCTGCGGCGCGCCGCCAAGCTGCCCGTGCGCAACCCCCTCACCGGGTTGCCGGGCAACATGCTGCTGCAGGCCGAAATCGAACGGCAGATTGCCCAGCAGACGCCATTTGCCCTGATTTATGTGGATCTCGACAATTTCAAGGCCTTCAATGACGCCTACGGCTTTGCCCGCGGCGACCGGGCCATCCACACTCTGGCCAGCGTGCTCGCCGGTACCGCCCCGCGCGATGATTTCCTCGGTCACATCGGCGGCGACGACTTCGCCATCATCCACTACGGCGGCTTTCCCGAGGTCCTGGCTCAACAGATCATCAGCACCTTCGACGAGCGGGTGCGCTCCCTCTACGATCCCGAGGATCTGCAACGCGGCTATTTGCAGGGGCTTGACCGCCACGGGGTGCCCCGGCAGTTTGGTCTGTTGAGCCTTTCGATTTCGATTGTAACCTCCGAGGGCGGGCGTTTCCGCAGCGTGGACGAGATCAGCAAGGTGGCCGCTGAAGTGAAGAGCGCGGCCAAAAGCATCGCCGGCAGCAGTTACGTGCTCGACCGGCGTCTGACGGCGAAGCCGCATCCGCAGGAGCGGCGGGGCCAGCCGCGTCCTGCCGCGCTGTTGATCTATCCGCACGAGGGGCTGCGGGCCTCGATCGCCACCAGTTTGCGCCTGCAGGGCTACCGGCTGCTCATCGCCGCCGATGTGGTGCAGGCCCAGGATCAACTGGCCCGCACGCCTGACCCGGCCCTGCTGATTGGCGACACTGCCGACCCGATGGTCTGGGAACTCTGGCGGTGTTTGCCCACACCTGCCCGTTTCGTCGCCGTTGTGGCCGATGAGCCGGCTGCCCGGGCCGCGCGCGAGCGTGGCGCTACCGATGTAATCATCGCGACCGACAATATCGAGGATTTTACCGATCAACTCCTGGTGCACCTGCCCCGCGCTGAGTTCCACCAGCCAACCGAGGAGCTTGCGCCGCTCGATCCAACCAGTGTACCGACGGAGCTGTCTGAGGCTACGCGGGCGTTGAATGAAGATCCACTGACGCAACTCGCCAGCCGCCAGTACATCGACCAGCGTCTGCCCGAACTGGTAGCTCAGGCCCGTCGCACCGGGCAACCTCTCTCGGTGCTCCGCGCCGATCTGGACCAGTTCGTGGAGATCAACCGGCACTGCGGGGCGAGTGTGAGCGATCAGGTGTTGTGCATCGTGGCGGGGGTCGTGCGGGCGACGTGCCGGCCCAGCGATGTGGCTGCCCGTTATGGCCCCGATGCCTTTCTCATCGCCCTTCCCAACACGCCGCTCACCGAGGCGGCGGCCTTTGCCGAACGCCTGCGCCTGGCGGTCGAGCGCTACGACTGGCACGGCCTCGACCGGCGTCTGCGGGTTACCATCAGCCTGGGGGTTGCCGATGTCAGGGGCGACTCCGCTGAAGAGGTGGTGGACATCGCCGATCGACGCCTCTACGCGGCGAAGTCGAGCGGTCGCAACCAGGTGGTCGCCGCCGATGTCTGAAGGAAGGACGGGTTTCTCTGTGCCCCTGCAAGGAGGGCGACCCCGGCGCCCCAACGCTGGTTGGAGGGGTATGGGGAAACCTGGTTTCTCCATACCACCGACGATTCGCTGCTCGACGCGCTGCTGCCGAGGTTGGAGGGGTACGGGGAAACCTGGTTTCTCCATACCCTCGCCACTTGAAAGGCGGCGATGCCGATCACCCCAGGGGCAGGCTGAGCCGCGCGGTGGTGCCCTTTCCGGGGGCGCTGGCGAACTCCAGGCGCCCGCCGTGGCGTTCGACGATGCCCATACTGACGGCGATCCCCAGGCCGATGCCGGCGCCTACGGGCCGAGTAGTGAAGAAGGGCTCCCCCAGGCGCACCAGGGTGGCTTCGTCCATCCCCGCCCCCGTATCCACAATCGTAATTACTGCTCGATCACCCTCCTGCGCGGTGCTGATGGACACCGTGCCGCTCTCTGGAATGGCCTGAATAGCGTTGGTGAGCAGGTTGAGCACGACCTGGTTGATCTGACCCGGGGCGCACATCACCGGCGGCAGCGGGCCGTAGTGTTCAACGATCCTCACTCCGGGCGGGCAGAGGGTGCGGGCGATGCGCACGGTGGCGGCCAGGCTGGCGTTCAGATCGGCGGCGTGGACGGTCGGGCTATCGGGGCGGGCGAAGCTGCGCAGGTCGCGCACGATGCCGGCGATGCGCTCAAGGCCCTCACGGCTTTCGGCCAGGGCCTCGGCGAGATCATCGGCCAGGTGGGGATCGGGGCTGGCAGCGGTGAGAGCGGGCAACTGTTCGGCCAGGAACTCCAGATTGCCGGTAATGAAGCCGAGGGGCGTGTTCAGTTCGTGGGCCACACCGGCGACGAGCTGGCCCATGGCGCGTAGCTTCTCCGAGCGCACCAGTTGGGCCTGGGCGTTCTTCAGCTCGGCATGGGCGCGTTCGAGTTGCAACAGGGCGCCCTCCAGTTGCTGGTTGGTGGCGGCGAGCTGGGCGGCCAGCGACACCGCCGCGGTCAGCGGCTGACCAATGGCCGCGACGGCGAAGCGCGCGGCGGGATCGGGGCGCCAGCGCCAGGCGGTGTAGCTCACCAGCAGCGGCGGGGCGCCGGTCCGAGGGTGGTAGAGTTCCCAGTCATGGGCGGCGCCCTGGGTGAGGGCCTCGGCGATCATCAGGGCGGCCTTCTCGCGGCTGAAGGGGTCAACCACCTCTACAAAGGGCAGGCCGGCGAGCGCCGCGGCGGGGCGCCCGTAGAGCCGGGCGGCGGCGGGGTTCAGCGCCAGCAGCACTCCGGCGCCATCGAGGACGACGAAGGGCAGCGTGGCCTGGGCGAGCATCGGGTCGAGCGGATGCGGGCGGCTGCTCATAGGGATGGCGGGGGTGGCCGGCGTCCGGCGAGGGTCGTGGCGAGCCAGGCGCGGTAGAACACCACGAGATTGCCAAGCAACTCCGGCAGCAGCAGGCGCGCCTCCTCCACATACACCGTCACCCGGGCGGCGGGGGCGGCGGCGATACGGCGCTTCAGCGCGGTGGTGTGGATCTCGACGGCGTCGCGGGGGCCGGCCCAGTGGGTGCCCAGGCGCTCGCTCAGGGCGCGCAGGTGATCGGGCACGGCCGACCGGTCCTGGAAAAAGCGCTGCTCGACGGCCTGGTCCAGCAGGTCGCCATACTCGGCGACCAGCCCGTTGAAGGTGGTTGGATCGTGCTGGCTGATCGGCGTTTCGGCGCGTGGGCCGTTATAAAATGGATGGTCGAACGTGCCGGCAGGCTCGTGGTGGGCCTGAGCGTTGGTGCGCTCCCACTGGGCGAAGAGCGCGTCGCCGTGACCCGAGGCGATCTCATCGAGCGCTCTGCGCAGCTCGGCCACCTGTTCCTGGGCCCGGGTCACCGCCTCGGCCGTATTGCGGAGCACATCGCGTTCGAGGAAGCCGGCCTGGTAATCGCGCACGGCATGCTCCAACTGGCGGCGCAACTGGTGGATGTCCCAGGGTTTAGGGAGAAAGCCGCGGACATTGCCCAGGTTCAGCGCGTCAACCAGCGCGGCGACATCGGTGTAGCCCGAAATCAGGATGCCGAGGGTTTCGGGGCGGATATCGCGGGCGCGTTCGAGCAACTGCACGCCGCTGATGTCGGGCATGCGCTGGTCGGTAAGGATCACCGCGATGCGCTCGCGGGAGACAATGTCGAGCGCCGCGGCGGCGGTGGTGGCGGTGAAGACGGTGAAGCGATCGCGGAGGCTGCGGGCCAGCGAGCGGGTGACGTTGGGTTCGTCGTCAACGATCAGAATGGCTGGCCGGTCAGGCGCAGCCCCGGGGGGGGAGGCGGGAGCAACCATCCGGCCCTCCTCACGTGTGCGCTGGAACGTCTGGTTCCTAAACTACGGTTCAAATCCGCTCAACACATTGACCTTTGCACTGTATCCACTCAGTTGTGTGGAGGAGTGGAGGTGAAGAAATGGGGTCTACCTTCAACCCCCTGGTGGTACGACAATCTGGTTGTGATAGATAGTTTTTTGCGGAGAGGGCGAAGCCCTCCCACGCCCCCTCCTGCCGCATCCATCACCATCATCGTGACAACCCACCAGTTCCTCACCTCTACAGACTGGTCATTGGGAGCCGGAGAGCAGCGGCCTGGCGGGAACGCCCGTCTCTGAACCATGACTTTCCCTGATTATACCAGGGGCTGGCAAGGGTGTGGTACAACAGGGCGACAGGGGCCGGAGAAGGGGCTTGTATCTATCCGAACGCCTGCTCACCGCAGAGGGCGCGGAGGAGCGTAAAGGGTTCACGCCCGACCGTCCTCCGCGCCCCTCTGCGGGAAACCTGAATGTGCGCCCTTGCGCGCGTGGGCAGAGTGTGATACAGTTGCAGTGGTGCGGGCGTAGCTCAGTTGGTAGAGCATCTGCCTTCCAAGCAGATGGTCGCGCGTTCGAATCGCGTCGCCCGCTCCAAACGTTAAGGCATTCGGAAGCGAAACCCCGCCGGAGGCTCCGGCGGGGTTTTTGCAATTCTGTAGCCAGCGTCGCTGCCGAAGCGGATGGGGAGCGGGCCGGCGTACGGCGCGGGCGCGGCGTGACCCACGCTCCCGGCGGGTAGATGAGGCCGTCAGCGACCAGGCCGAGCCTGGCGAAGGCGGCGCTGGTGGCAGAGCGTCGAAGTTCGCTTGCACAAACGCGATCAGGTCGGCGGCGACATCGCGGGCGTTGCTCTCGTTCACCGGCGCGCGGTATTCCCATCGCCGTGCGCAAATGAGGGCCTGCACCCGATTGGAGGCGCCGAGCAGAATCCTCCCGCCTAAGAAAACCTCGCTGATTGAAGCGGCTTCACTCAGAAGGCTGCCTGAGCGCGTTACCCAACCGTCGCCGCCCTTTAACCCTTACAACTCGACCGCTCTTTCAGAGGGCCGCACGGCGCGTGGGATCTGCGAGAATAGCGCGTGGTAACGTCACAGCACAGCAAAGGAACCTGTATGTCACGCCCCTTCATCGCCTCGATTGCCGCCCTGCTCCCGCGTTCGGTCCGTCTCAGACCGGGTCGTCATGGCGTGCTGTTGTGCGCCGTGGTCATGCTTGGCCTCGCTGCTTGCGGAGCACCGGACAGCACGGCGTCCACTGTTGCCCCGGTCCCTGCCGTGAGCACCGTACCTGCCCCGACAGAGGCGCCAACCACCTCGGCTTTGCTACCCACCGCCCCAATGACGCTTACCGTCGAGCCAGTGCCGACTGCCGTCCCTACGGCCCCGCAGGCCACCTTGGACGTCCCCCTCGGCGCGGCTGTGATCGGGCGGGGCGCCCTGATTGCTGTCGGCGGGGGCGCCAACACGGTCAGCTTCCTGCGCGACGACACCTGGGTGCCCATCCCTGATCTACAACTGCGCGCCTGCCTCGGCACCGGCGTCGCCTTCTTCGACAGCGAGGCTATCGCCTGGGCCGGCTGCCATGACCTCATCCGCAGCATGGACGGTGGTGATACGTGGGCGACAGCCCCTGGCGAGCGCAGCCTCCCCGAGTTGAGCTTCGTCGACGTTCAAGATCGCATCTGGTGGGTCGAACGCACCCGGATCACCGTCTTCGACAGCAAGACCGGCGCACCCGAGGCGAACTACGCCGTCGTTGATGCGACGGGTGAGCAGAGCTTTCCCTTCGAAGCGGCCGCTATCGCCGCGAATGGTGTCCTCTGGCTCGGCGGTCTGAATGTAGGTGGCAGCGACCTCGTCGCGTTCGACGGCACAAGCTGGCAGAGCTACGGCGAACCTGCTGATCTGGGCTTGCAGTCGTTTGAAAGCCCCAAGGCTCTACTGGCACATTCCGACGGGCGTGTGCTACTGGCCACGAGCAGCAACCTCTACACCATCGAGGGCGGCACGCTCACCCCGCAGATTCCTGACGGACTCACGCGCGATCTGCCGAGCACCATCAAACAGCTGATCGAGCTGCCGAGCGGTGCGGTGGCCATGGCGAGTCTCGAGGGGATCGCGATCTGGGACGGCCAGATGCTGAGCCGGATCAGGCGCGCCGACGGGCTGCCCTCCAACAAGGTTCATGCCCTCGCTGTCGACGGGGTGGGTCGTCTCTGGGCCGGGACGGAGTATGGGCTGGCGGTGCAGGATGGTCAGGGCGGCTGGCAGACGGCCGTACCCAGCAACTCGGAGTTGGGCGACTCGCGCATCGTTGCTATAGCGGTGTTGGGCGCCCCCGCGCTTCCCGCGCCGCTCCAGGCGCGCACAACGACGGTCAGCGGACGCCTCCTTGAGGGTGGAGCGCCGGTGGCCGGCAGCGCCGTACAGCTCTGTGGCGAGACTGGCCAACTCTTCACGGGCCGGCGCCCGTGCGAGGGACAGTCTCTTGAGTTGAACGCGACGACCGACGCCGAGGGGCGCTTCCGCATCGAGAACGTGCCCCTGGCGACACTTAGTCTGGCTGCGCAGAAGGGTGATGGTCAGTGGATCATCTTCCTCGGCGGCATCCCGGCCTTGAGCGCCGACCAGGAGGTCGAGCTCGGCGATATCAAGCTGGACGACTAAGTGCAGACGAGCATGCCCACCGGCGCCCTGCCAGGTAGTGTCCCGGCGTATGAGTTGCCCGTCACCCGGCTTACGCCGCCGCCACCTCCCCCTGACCTGGTCGTGCGCCAGGGTTTGCTTGCGCGCCTCGATCCGCCCGTGCTCCCGATGCTCACCGTTGTCGTCGCCCCCGCCGGCTACGGCAAGACGACCCTTGTCGCTTCCTGGGTTTTGGAAGCGCAGCGCGCCACGCGCAACGCCCAGAGCGAAGCCAGGACCATGCCACAGGGTGATGGCAGGAACCCTGGACGCGTCGCCTGGCTGACCCTCGAGCCAACCGACGATACGGTGCCGTCGTTTTGGGCCGCGCTCACCGCCGCTCTGCATCTCCGCGCCGGCGGACTGCTCGCCGGGCTCGGCCCGCTGCACGCCGCACCCGCCGTGACTTCGCCAGGGCAGCGTCTGGCCCTCCTGGTGAACAGCCTGGCTGCTCTACCGGAGCCGGTGACGCTCGTTCTCGACGACTATCAGCGCATGACGAACCCGGAGATTCACCGGGAGCTGGCCGGTCTCGTCGAGCAGCTCCCGCCCACCCTGCACCTTGTGCTCATCACACGGACCGAGCCCCCGCTCCCCCTGGCTCGTCTCCGTGCTCGTGGCCGCCTCCGCGAGCTGCGTGAGCCTGAGCTCCGCTTCGCTGAGGAGGAAGCGTATGCCCTGATGTCTGCTGTGGCGGGGCCCGAGCTTCCCCCCGCGGCTCTGGAGGCCCTGATTGGCCGCGCCGGGGGCTGGCCCGCAGGCCTGCGCCTGACCGCCCTTGCCCTCCGCGCCCACCTCGCCCATACGACTGATCCGTCTCATACATCGGGCCTCCTCCCGGCCGGCGACCCGTTCATCTTCGCCTATCTCGTGGACGAGGTCGTCGCCGCGCAGACGCCGGCGGTGCAGCAGTTCCTGCTGCGCACCTCCATCCTTGACGCGCTCAACCCCGAGCTCTGTGGACTCCTCTGCCGCGTCGAGCAGGAAGCTGTAGCGGCCGTGGGCAATTCCGCCGAGCTCCTCGCCGAGGTCGAGCGCGCCCAGCTCTTCCTCACCCCGCTCAGCCCAGATCGGCAGTGGTATCGCTACCACCCCCTGTTCGCCGAGGCGCTGCGGGGTCAGCTCCAGCAACGCAGCCCGGTCCTCATCCCCGTACTTCACCGTGTCGCGAGTGAATGGTTCGCGGCTCATGAGCAGGTAGCACCGGCGGTGCGCCACGCTCTGGCCGCCGGCGATATGGCCTTCGCCGCCGACCTGCTGGAGCGGGCTGGCGGGCAGATGCTGGCAACCGGACAGGCGCCGGCCTGGCTTGGCTTGCTCGCCGGCCTTCCTGACGCGGTGCTCCTCGCGCGTCTCCAGCTGCTGCTCTTCACCGCCTGGGCCCTGGCCCTGACCGGTTCGAGCGAGCGCTCCGAGCGCTACCTCCAGCTGGTGGAGCGCCGCCTGTCTGGCGCCGACGAGGAGACGCGCAGCGAGCTGGCCTGCCAGATCACCATGATTCGGGCGCAACGCGCCGCCCTCGCCGGCGACGTGGGCACGGCGACCACCTTGAGCCGATCCGCCCTGGAGCAGGCGCCAGCGGGAGGAGAGTTGTACACGATCCTCGCCTCGATCCTGGGAAGCACCCTGCTGATCTGCGGCCAGGTGGGCGAGGCCGTCCCGCTCCTGATGGACGCCTCGCTGGCTCTGACAGAGCTGGGCGACCCGGTGCTGGGGGCGAGTGCGACGATCACGCTTGCGCAGGCCCTGGAGGCTCACGCCGAGCTGCGGCGCGCTGAGGAGATCTATCACGAGGTGCTCGCGCGGGCCGTAGCTGCTCAGCCCGTCCTGCGGGTCGGCGCCCGCCTTGGCCTGAGCCGCATCGCCCTTGATCGGCATCAGTTGCGCGCTGCGAAAGAGTATGCGATCGTCGCCGTTCACGAGGCCGAGCGGCACGGCCTGGATGAGCTCGGCCTCCAGGGAAGACTGACCCTTGCCGCTGCCGAGGCGGCAGGTGGGAGGCCTGACCCGGCCAACCTCACGACGGTTGACTCGCGTTTGGCAGCCCTGGCCTCGCCGGCCCCGCGGGCCTATCTGGCGACCCAGCGCGCCCTGCTCGCTCTGGTAAGCGGTGAGTTTGGCGCTGCCCGGCACTGGCTCGCAGACGCCACCGCTCAGCCCCACCTCGCAGCCACCCTTCGCGACGGCGTCGCCCTGGCCGAGGCGACCCTTGCTTTGACAGCAGGCGCCAGCGCCGGGCCACAGATCGTGCGCCTGGAGCAGCTCTGTGCTGACGCAGCGGCGGCCGGTCGTCGAAGAACGCAGGCCGAGGCCCTGACTCTGCTGGCGCTCGCTCAGAGCCGCCTGGGACGAACTGAGCGCGCCCACGTGCTGCTACGCGAGGCTCTGGCGATCTGCGCTCTCGAGGAGCTGGTGCGGCCGCTCCTGCTCCCTGCTCAAGCGCTGCGGCCGCTCCTCGACGCTGCGCTCCCCCGCCTTGCAGATGCGCCCGCGCTCCAGCGTTTCGTCAGCGTGCTGCTGCGGCGCGCAGCCACACAGAAGCAGCCGGTGGAGCCGCAGCTGGCGGAGCCGCTGAACCCCCGCGAGCGCGAAGTGCTGCTGCTGATCGCCGCCGGCCGCTCGAACCGCGAGGTTGCCGAGGCCCTGGTCATCGCCGAGGGGACGGTGAAGAAGCACCTGCATAACCTTTACGGCAAGCTCGGCGTGACGAGCCGCACCCAGGCGCTTGCCCGCGCCCGGGTCCTTGGCCTCCTCAGCGACAACAAGTAAACCACCCGCTACCACCTTCGTTCCGTGACGACAACGGCTGGTTATCGCTATTCTCAGCGTATCGGCTCGCCGTTCTGGAACCAAGGAGGGAACACCAATGAAAGTCTTCTCCGCCGAGGCTGTGGCGGAGGTCACCTCGCGGGGCAGCGACACGCAGGTGCGCGCCCTGCTGACCTTCTTCGGTCTGACGTTCGGCCTCTCGTGGGTCGCCTGGCTCACGCTGGCCGCCGCCGTCCACGGGCTGCTGCCGGTGCGCGTGATGCCCGGCTCGTTCGTGTTCATCGTCTGGATGCTCGCGGGCGCCTGGGCGCCCACCGTGTCGGCGCTGCTGGTGGCGGCGCACACCGCGGGGCGACAGGGTGTGACCGACCTGCTCCACCGCCTGAGCCGCTGGCGCGTCGGCTGGCATTGGTACGCGGTGGCGCTGCTGCTGCCGTTCGCGCTGGCCGCCCTCGCCTCTGCCGCCCACGTCGCGCTCGGCGGCGCTCCGCCGCCGGGGCCGGCGATGGAGCCGCTGATCGCCCCGCTGATCGTGCTCCTGGTGAGCCTGCCGATCCACCTGGTCCTGGGCGGTCCCCTCGCGGAGGAGTTGGGCTGGCGCGGCTACGCTCTGCCGCGGCTCCAGCGACGGCTGGGCCTGACCGGGGCCGGTCTTGTTCTGGGCGTCATCTGGTGGCTCTGGCACCTGCCGACGTTCGTCATCCCCGGCTCCGGCCAGAGCCATCTGCCCCTGGGCGGCTATCTGCTGCTCATCCTCGCCTGGAGCCTGCTCTTTGCCTGGCTGGTCAACCGGGCGCGAGGGAGCGTGCTGCTCGCCGTGCTGTTCCACGCCGCGATGAACGCCACGGTCTCGACCGCCCTGCCGCTGTTCGCCGGCGACAACCTGCGGGGCGGGTGGATCTTCATCGCCCTGCTCTGGCTGGTCGCGCTGACAAGCATCGCGCTGTCTCAGGTGGGCCATCGCGGTCTGAGCGTGACGGAGGAGACAAGCTGATGACCAGCGACGTGTTCATGATCGACGCTCAGGGGCTTACCCGGCGCTTCGTGACGAAGGTTGGGGTCGTGGAGGCGGTGCGTGGGGTGAATTTGCGGGTGCCACGGGGGAGTATCGTCGGCCTGCTCGGCCCCAACGGCGCCGGCAAAAGCACGACGATGCGGATGCGCACCACCCTATCGCCGCGTCGGCGGACTTACCCGAGCCTGATCAATCGGACAGCGACTAATAACCTTTACGGAGGCTTCCCATGGACACCCTGATCCCGTTCTCTGCGCTGCGTCGGGGGGATGCACCCCGTGCCGGCGGCAAGGGCGCCAACCTTGGCGAGCTTCGCGCCGCGGGCTTCCCCGTCCCTGACGGCGTGGTCGTTCCCACTGAAGTCTACCGCTCGTTCCTGGCCGCCTCGGGCCTCCAGGCATTCATCGACGACACCCTGTCCGGCCTCGACTGGGCAGACGCGGCAGCCGTCACCCGCACGGCAAGCGAGATCCAGTGGCGCTTTGAGGCGTACCCGCTCCCCGTGGAGCTGGCCCATGCCCTGGTCGAGGCCGAGGCGCAGCTCGGCGGCCCCCTGGCGGTACGCTCCTCGGCCACCGCAGAGGACCTCGCCGGCGCCTCGTTCGCCGGGCAGCACGCCACGTTGCTCAACGTCCGCGGGCCTGTAGCGCTGGGCCACGCCGTAAGGGCCTGCTGGGCCTCGCTCTGGACGGAGCGGGCTATTCACTACCGCCGGCGGGCCGGCATCGACCAGACGAGCGTGGCGATGGCCGTGGTCGTCCAGCGGCTTGTTCCGGCCGAGCTGTCCGGAGTACTGTTCACCGCCAACCCGATCAGCGGGGTGCGCGAGCAGATGCTCGTCAATGTCGCCCCTGGCCTCGGCGAGGCCCTGGTCTCCGGCCAGATCACGCCAGGCTCGCTCACCGTCGCGGCGGCCACGGGCGAGGTACTGGAGCAAAGCGGCGAGCCGCTGCTAAGCGAGGCGCAAGTGGCCGCACTGGTCGCCCTGGGCCGGCGGGTCGAGGCCCACTTCGGCGGGCCGCAGGACATCGAGTGGGCCATCGCCAGCGGGCAACTCTCCCTGCTCCAGAGCCGGCCGATCACCACTATCGAGCCGGCCCCCCGCCTGGCCTACGCGCTAACCCCGCCGGGACTGGACGACTGGAACCGCACGAACGAGCAGCCGCCCCGGCCCTACGACCGCTGGACGCGCACCAACGTCGGTGAGAATCTGCCCTTCCCGGTCACGCCGCTCACCGAGACGATGCTGCTGGACCTGTACCTGCCCGACCAGAGTGTCGAGGAGCGCGGGCGCGGGATGCGGCGCTTCTACGGGCGGCTGTACTTCAACGAGGGGGCGATGCTGCACAACCTGGCCGAGGAGTGGGGCATCCCCGCGGCGATGATCGAGCGTGCCTGGGGTAGCCGTGAGCGCCCGGCCTCCGGCGGCCGGCTCCGCCCACTGCGCCTCCTGCGGCGGCTCGGTCAGGCGGCGTGGAATCGGCTGCGCGCCCCCCGCCGCGCCCACGTGACTGCCGCCGGCTTCCAGGCGAAGATTGACGGCCGGGTGGGCAGCTTCGATTTCGCGGCAGCTACGGCCTGTGACGACCGCGCCCTGTGGGAGGTCGAAATCGCTCGCTGGCGCGGCTACGGCCACGAGGCGTTCAAGGACTACCTGCAGCTGAACATCGCGGCGGCGATGGCGTTTGGCGGCCTGGAGCAGATCGTCAAGCGCTGGTGCCCCGGGGTCGAGGTGTCGAGCCTGCTGGACGGGCTGGAGGGCGTCTACAGCGCGGAGGTCGGCCCAGCCCTGCGTGCGATGGCCCGTGAGCTGCGGGCGGCGGGCCTGGAGACGCTGGTGCTAAACGAGGCGCCCACCGACGCCCTGGCGCTGCTGCGCGAGCGACCCGAGGCCGCGGCCTTCCGTGAAGAGCTTGACGCCTTTCTGCAGCGCCATGGCCACCGTTGCCCGAACGAGCTGGAACTGCTGAACCCGCGCTGGGCCGAGGCGCCCGAACAGGTCATCCAGTTCGTGGTCAACTACCTGCGCGCCGACGAAGCCGCCGATGAGTCCGGCGCGGAGAGCGCTCGGCCCGAGGGGCTGGGGGAGCAGGTGGCGCTGAGCCTTGGCCCGCTGCGCCGGCCGGCATTCCGCACCCTGCTCACCCGTGCCCGCCGTGCCGCGGCTGAGCGCGACAACAGCCGCTACGCCCTGATCCGGGTGCTGCTGCCGCTGCGCCGGCTGTACATGCTGCTCGGCGAGCGCTGGGTGGCGCGGGGCTGGCTGGAGCGGGCCGACGCGATCTGCTTCCTCACGAGCGATGAGATCGCCGAGGTGGTCGCATTTCCGCCGGAGGAGGTGGACGGTGAGCGGCTGCGCGAGCAGGTTAGGGAGCGCCGCATGGCCTACCGCCACTGGTTCGGGGTGATCGCGCCCGACATCATCGCTGCCGACGGCATGCCGCAGTTCGCTGCGCTGGCAGGCGCGACGGCGCTCGCCGGCCTTGCGGCCAGCCCGGGGCGGGTGCGGGGGCGGGCGCGGGTAGTGCAAGACGTGGCCGAGGCGATGGCGTTGGGCCAGGGCGACATCCTGGTGACACGGGCGACGGACCCTGGCTGGACGCCGGTCTTCCCGCTGGTGAGCGGCATCGTGCTGGAGATCGGCGGACAACTCTCCCACGGAGCGATCGTCGCCCGCGAGTACGGCGTTCCGGCAGTGGTCAATGTGGCCGGGGCGATGGCGGCGATCCGCGACGGGCAGTGGATCACGGTGGACGGTAGCACCGGGCAGGTGCTGCTGGAGCAGGACGAGGTCGCGCACACCGACGAGCCGCCGGCCCTCGCAGTTCCGGCGTAGCCTTTGGCATTGTCGCCGGCGCCCTCTCCACCCGGCCAACGGCAGGGGGAGGGTGCCGGCACAACGTTAGAGGCGATGACGATCATACCCACCGCCCTCCGTTCGATGAGGTGCAGCAGGACCGGCAGCAGCTGCGCTGCAGAGGCCAGCTCAGGTTCAAGCAACCTTACTACTCTGACCCTCGTTCACTGGCACGGACAAGGTCGGGGCGGCCGTGTAAGCGTGGGCGACGTTCCTGGTGGCAGGCGCCGAACGCCGACGTATACCGGAGCTTCCCGAGATAGTGATCAACGAGCGGCTAATCGTTGAGCGAGGGTCCAATCGCCTGGTTCATCCGGCAAGTTCTCGAACGGGAGGGTGGGGGTGGGGGTTTGCCCCCCCGACCCGCCCCC
>DAOUDA010000227.1:0-4691 GCA_034431835.1 Chloroflexaceae bacterium
CCCGCCGGCCGGCGAGGCGGGGGCGGCGCCGTCGGGCCGTCTGGCGCTCGGGGCGCCCCCGCCGGGGGCGTTGCGAGTGTGGTTGGAGTGAGGATGGGGGAAACCCCTGCCGGTGGCGCAACGCAAACCCTACACCCAGTAGTGCCCCGGCTCCGTCGTCACCCGGCCGATGCCGTAGATGGCGATCCGCCGGACGGCCTCCTGATCCAGGCGGTAGCAGCGCACACTGTCTACGTTCTGGTCAATCAGGTCGCGCAGTTCGCGCCCCAGGCGGGCGAACTCGCCCGGGTTCAACTCGCACTCGAAGAGGCTGTACTGCACCCGCGCGCCGTAGCCCTTGAGGAGTTTCATGACCTTCGTGCGGCGTTTGTCGTCCACGATGTCGTAGCTGATGATGGTGAACATACCATGTTCCTTTGAGATGGTGGGGAAACCAGCTTTCCCCACGCCCCTGCCTACGAACGGCACACCGTCGCATGCTCCTCCAGGTTGCATAGCGGGGAACCCGGGGTTCCCCGCGCCCCTGCCCCATAAATGGCGCGGCGGGTCCCACTACGGTCGAATGGAGATCGGGCGCGATAATCCAAAATCCAAAATCTAAAACGGCATCACGTACCCGACATACGTCGCCTGTTCACCGCGCACGACGCGCGCCACTGCCTGGGCCTGGAGCAGCATGACCCGCCGCAGGGGCGTCTGCTCGCCGCCGGGGAGCCGCGCGGGCGCCTGCAGGGTCTCTTCGTAGCGCGCGACCAGCAGCGCCCGCCCGGTCGCGTTGAGGTAGACCGCGTCGGGCCGCTGGGCCGGGCGCTCGAACTGGTCGCGCCCCAGCGCGCCGGTCTGAATGAGTTCGAGCACCATGCGGTCCACCGCCAGGGGGCGAAATTCCTCCATCAGGTCAAGGGCCAGGGAGGGCCGGCCCGCCTCGATGACGTGGAACGCGCCCAGATACGGGTCGAGCCCGGTGAACTGCACGGCGGTGAGGGCGTCGTGCAGCAGCAGGGTGTAGCCGAAGGAGAGCATGGCGTTGATCGGGTCGGGCGGGGGGTAAAACTGGCGCCCCTGGAAGCCCCAGCTTTGTTGGAACCTGACCCGCCAGGCGCCGAAGTAGGCCGCCGCGCCGGCGCCCTCGTGGCCGCGCACAGCGTCAATATCCGCCGCGGTGTCTACGGCGGCAAGGGCGGCATCAATCTGCCCCAGCGCCGCGACGGCAGCCGGCCAGTTGGCGCGGGCCAGCACGGCGCGCTGATTGCTCAGTTTGGCCCGCACCACGGCGCGGGCCAGGTCGAGGTTCCAGGCCGGCTCGTTCACCCGCTGCATCTGGGCCAGGCGCAGCGCCCCGAAGCGCGATGGCCCGGCGGTCAGCGTGGCGTAGTGGCGGCTGCCGCGCTGGTTGGTGAGCATCACCGGGATGCCCCGGCCGATCAGTTCCACCAGCAGCGCGGTGGACATCTGCACGCCCCGGCCCATCAACACGACCTGATCGATCTTGTTCAAGGGGATCTCCTGCAAGATCTTGCCCTCACGGGTGATCAGCACCTGCTCGTCGCGCTTGCGTACCGTTACTCCCTGTTCCTGTACGTAGAGGGTCGCCATGGTGCATTGCTCCTTCTTCGGGAAGTCTGGGAGGGCCTGGCCCTTCCGGGAACCCACGTTCCGCGCCCGGTTGGTGGAGCGCGGGGAAACCAGGTTTCCCCACGCCCCTTCGCCGCTGCTACTGTGAGAAGCCCCGGCGGATCCGCCCGGCGCTGCGGCGGATACGCTCGCCGGCTCGTTGTGACACGTCGCGCAGGGCGCGCTCGGCTTCCTCGAAGCTGGTCAGCCCTTCACCGAGACGCGGGCCGCGGCGGCGCGGGGCCAGGCTCTGGCCGAGGAACTCCAGACCGTTGGCGTAGGCGGCGATGCGGGTCTTGTCGTCATTGAGGGTCAATCGCAGGGTTGCCAGTTGCCGGCGGGTCAACTCCAGGGCGCGTTCGGCCTCCTCGCGCGAGGCGCACATGATCACCAGGTCGTCCATAAAGCGCACCAGGCGCATCCCATGGCTGGTCATCGCCAGGTCGAAGGGATGCAGGTAGATGTTGGCGAGCAATGGCGAGAGCGCCCCGCCCTGCGGCGCGCCGCGGGCGCTGGAGGCGGCGCGCAGGCGCAGGGCCACTTCGCCCGCGGCCACGGCGCCCGCCGCCAGCGCGCCGCCGATCAGCAGGCGCTCCCGCCCGATGCGCTGGAGATGGGGGGCCAGGCGTCGGGCGCCTTCGATAGCAGGCTGAGCCAGGCTCACCGCGGCGATGAGGCCGCGCAGATCCAGCCCCTGGCGCTGCGCCGCCCCCTCGGGCCGTTCCCAGGCTGCCGCGGCGTAGAGGTCGTCTTCGGGCGGCGCCAGCGGCGTGACCGGGGCTTCCGCCATGGCTTCGCGGATCAGCGCGCCGCCGCGGCGAACCAGGCGCGCCAGACCAACCGGCTCAGGGGCCAGGGGCGCGTCTTCGGCCCCATGCAGCGCGCCCGCCTGCAACCACTGGCTGATCAGCCGCAGCACCGCCGGCTCGTCAATCCGCTGGCGGAGCAACCCCAGCAGAATACGGTGGTCAATCGTGTCGAAGTAACTGGCGATGTCGGCATCTACTGCCCAGCCCAAACCCTGGTCGGCGTAGCGCGCAACGCGAGCCACCGCCTCGGGCACGCCGACGTACAGGCGGCAGCCGTAGGAACAATCGAGAAACAGCGGCTCGAAGAGCGGCTGCAACACCTGCTGCACCGCCCGCTGCGCCACCCGGTCGCGGATGGCGAGGATGGCGATGGCCCGCTCGCCGCCGCTGGCCTTGGGAATGGTCACCCGGCGGGCCGGCAGCGGGCGATAGATCCCGCCGCGCAACTCCTCGGCCAGTTCGCGCATCTGCGCCGCCCAGTCGGCCTCAAAATCCTGCAGGGTCACCGCGTCCACCCCGGCGCTCCGCCCGCGCCGGGCCACCTGGATATTGCCGCGCACCCTGCGCCAGGCCAGGGTGAGGTTCTCGACGCTCACCACCTGGTCGAGCAGGGCGGGGCCGGTGTGTCTGGGGAAGATTGGCATGGGAGCACTCCTTCTTTGTTGGAGAGCTGTAGAGGTGTGAGGCGTATCCTTTGGGTTGGTTCTGCGGTGTGAGATATATGAGATGATCTCCTTTCCTGTCTTGCGAGGATGCTGCCAATGTCACGAAAAGCTGTAACTCACGAGGACCTGATCGTCTACCAGCGCGCCTTTGATCTCGCAATGCGCCTGTTTGAAGTCAGCAAGCAGTTTCCGCCACAAGAACGGTACAGTCTGACCGATCAGTTGCGGCGCTCGTCGCGTTCCGTATGCGCCAATCTCGCCGAAGCGTGGCGCAAGCGCCGCTACCGGGCGGCGTTCTTGAGCAAGTTGACCGATGTTGAAGGCGAACTAGCCGAAACGCAGACCTGGTTGTCCTTTGCGAATCACTGTGGCTATCTGTCCAACGAAGAAAGGAACCTGCTGCATCAGAGTTATGCCGAAATTGCGCGCACGATTGCCAATATGGTGCTTCACGTGGACGAATGGCTGCTACCTTCTCCGTGATTTGGGGAGGTGTAGAGCTGTGGAGTTGTACAGTTGCGTAAAGATTCGAAAACACCTCCACACCTCCACACCTCCACACCTCCACACCTCCACACTTCCACACCTCCACACCTCCACACCTCCACACCTCCACACCTCAGAACCCACGCCAGACTTCCAGCTTCTGCATCTGCTCGGCCATCAAGGCCTCGTGGCGCAGGTGCAGTTCAAGCAGGGCCTGATCGTGCTGGGCGCGGCGCTCGGCGGCGATCTCGGCCTGGCGGGCACGCTGCTCGGCGATCTGCTGCTGGATGGCTGCCAGGGCCAGGGCATGCTCGTTCTGGCGCGCCTGGGCCGCGAGGGCCACGTCGCCTTCGGCGCGGACGAGGCCCTGCTGCGCCTCCAGCACCCGCACGTGCTGGTCGGTCTGGTGGGCCTCGAGCAACTGGCGCTGCACCCGCTCCCACTCACCCTGGAGCCGGGCCTGTTCGGCCTGCCAGAGTTGCTCCTCACGGGCGATCTCGGCGGTCTGGGCGCGGATCTGGGCCAGAACGATCTCCAGCCGCGCGGCCAGGGCCGCCTGTTGCACTTCGGCTTGCTGGGCCAGCAAGCGTTCGCGGGCCGCGGCGGCCGTGGCCGCCAGCCGCAGGCTATGCTCGCGCTCCTCGACCGCCGAGCGCGCCTCCAGCCGCTGCAGCGTGGCGCGATGCTCGGCCGCTTCCACCCGCAGCGCCTCGTCAATCCGCGCCGCGGCAACGGTGGCCGCCGTGGCGGCCTCGATCTGCCGTTCGTCGCCCTGGCGCTCGACCACCCGCACGCTGATGATCTCCAGCCCGGCCAGGGCCGGATCGGCCCGCAGCCGTTCGAGGATCGCCAGGGCCGGCCCGTCCATGCCGCCCCGGTCGCCCTCGTGGCCGGTAAGCGCCGCATGGCTGTGGCGCTCGATGTAGGCCAGGGCCGCCGCCCGCGTCGCCGTCGCCAGGGCGTCGAGGGGCTGGCGATGGGCGGCGATCAGCCGCGGGTCGCTCACCGCCACGTCCAGTACCAGCCACAGGCGCACGCGCCACTTGTCGGCGCTGAAGCCCTCGACCGGCCCCACCGGCGCCTGCCCGCGACGCCCGTCCACCCACTGCACCAGCAC
>DAOUDA010000228.1:0-20769 GCA_034431835.1 Chloroflexaceae bacterium
ACACGTTCGCACCGCAGAGGGCGCGGAGGGCTTTCAAAACGTTCACCCTCTACGTTCCTCTGCGCGCTCTGCGGTAAATCTGAACAGGTACCTCCGACCGTTTTTCGCGTCAGAAGTAGCTCAAGCGTTGACGAACGGGGATCGGCGGCGGGGGGGTTATCGGGCCGTCGTTCAGGATGAGGGCCGGGATGGCGCGAGTCATCGCATCAGCTTCGGCGTCGCCGACCAGTTCGGCGGCGCGGGCGCGGGCGGCTCCCAGGTTGGGCATGCGCCCGAAGTGGGGGCCGTGGGCGTCGCTGCCGATGATCTGCACCAGCCGGTGGATCAGCAGCGTTTCCGCCAGATGGCGCATCGCCGGCCCCTGGACGCCAAGCAGCGCGTCGCCGGTGAGTTGCATGAGTGCGCCGCGCTCGATCAACGGCACGAGGCTGTTTGGGTCGTGCTGCACGTAGCGCATACGCTCGGGATGGGCGTAGACCACCCGGTAGCCGGCCACCTGAAGAGCCAAGACGATCTGCTCGACGACGTCGGCGGGGCTGGTGAGGGGAAACTCCACCAGCACGGCCCGGCTCTTGCCGTAAGGCAGCAGTTCGCCTGCCTTCAGGCGCTCGACCACGCCCGGCTCACCGTAGATTTCGGTGCCCGGCACCAGTTCCAGGTTGATGTCCTCTTCCGCCAGGGCGGCGCGCAACTCGGCGAGCCGTTCGGCCAGCAGGGCCACGGTGTAGCGCGAGTGGTCGGCGTTGGTCGAATTGCGCCCATGGGGCGTGGCGGCCATCATTGTAACACCCATGGCCGCTGCCTCCCGGGCCATACCGATGGCGGCCTCCAGGGTGCGGGCGCCGTCGTCGAAATCGTGGAGAATGTGCGAGTGGAGATCAATCATAGAGTTAGAAGAGTACGGGGGCCGGTCGTCCGGCCCCCCTTGCTCCTCAGTAGCTGTAGCCACGCTCCAGGCGCGAGCCGTTGAGCACCACGCCGATGATATTGGCCTTCACCTTTTCGAGCATCTGCCGGGCTTCGCGCGCCCGGTCGCGCCGGGTGTGGCCGGCCTGCAACACGAGCAACACCCCGTCCACGCGGGGCGCCAGCACCGCGGCATCGGTAACGGCGACGACGGGCGGCGTGTCGAAAAGCACCATATCGGCCTCGGCGCGCAGACGCTCGATCAGCGCCCCCATACGGCGCGAGCCGAGCAGATCGGCCGGGCGCGGCGGTAACGGGCCGCTTGCCAGCAGGCGCAGCCCGGCCACGCCGGTCTCCTGGATGGGCAAGGGGCCCTCGCTCTGCTCCAGCAGGGCGCTGGTCAGCCCGCGGTCATTTGGCGCGCCAAAGAGCGCGTGCAGACTCGGACGCCGCAGATCGCAATCTACCAGCAGTACCCGCTGCTCGGCCTGGGCCATGGTCACGGCCAGGTTCGCCAGCGTGGTGCTCTTGCCCTCGTCCGGCCCGGTGCTGGTAATGACCAGCGTGTGCAACGGGCGGTCGAGGCTCGAGAAAAGAATATTCGTCCGCAGGGTGCGATAGGCCTCGGCGGCGGCGGAACTCGGGTCGCGCAGGGTGATCAGCGCGCGTTCGGCGGCGGTCCCGTTCACGGCCACGGCTTCCTCCCGGCTAGTACTTCTCGACCGTCGGGATGGCCCCGATGGTCGTCAACCCGACAAAGCGCTCGACATCGGCGCTGCTCTTCAGGGTATCATCGAGGTATTCAAGCACAAACACGAGCAAGACGCCAACGATCAGTCCCAGGATGGCCCCGGCGAGCACATTGACGCGGGTGTTGGGGCTGATGGACACCAGGCGCGCCCGCTGGATCTGCTGGACGTTGATGCGCGCGGTGCCTTCCAGCGTGGCGTTGATGCGGTTGACCTCGGCGACGATGCGCGCGCCGACGGCGTCGGCCATGGCCATGGCCTGGTCGAGGGTGGGCGCGTCAACCTCGATGACGATTTTCTGCTCATCGGGGCGGGGTTGAATGTTGACGTCTTCCATCCACCGTTCGCCGCTGACATCGAGGCCGAGTTGCTGGCTGATCTGGTCGAGCACATCGGGTTGCAGCACCAGTTCACGATAGCTGTTCATAGAGTTGCGCAGCACGATGTTGAGGCCATTATCGGCCTGGTTGGCAAAGGCCAGGTAGACGGCCTGGGCGCGGAAGGTCTGAGGCAGCAGTTTGCTCACCCCGTAGGCGGCCACCGCGGCGGCGAGGAGGGTAAGGGCCACCACCCACCAGCGTTTGATCAGTACATTGACATAATCTGTAAGTTGCATAGGCATACCTGACGTGAAAAGCCGATAGCCGATAGCCGATAGCCGATAGAGCCGCAGCACGCGGCGGCCGGACGCGGGCCGGTTTTCATCGGGCGGTGGGTACGCATTTCGTGGACGGCTGATGTGAAAACCTCTACGGCAGGGACTTGAGAAGTCTGTAAACAACGGTTTTCGCCAAACCCTACCCTCTCCCCAACCCTCCCCCGTTGGGGGAGGGCTTCCGGCGCCTCCCCCCAGCGGGAGGAGGCTGGGAGGGGGGCGGCAGTGCAAGGAAACGTCGTTCACGGACCGTCGAGTAACCTCGGCTGGCCACTCCTCGCCGGAGAAGGCCGGATCACTCCTTCGGGATCACGCCAATCACACGCACACCGAGCCACTGTTCGGCCTGGCGCGGGCTGCGTAGCCGGTCATCAAAGGCATTGAGCAGAAAGGCCAGACCCACCCCGGCGGCGAGGGCGAGCGCCACGCGCAGGGCGACATCGCGCAGCACCTCACGGCGGCCGGCGACGGGGGCGGCTTCCCCGGGCGGATCGAGCATGGCCACGTGCAGCCCTCCGGCGGAGGCGCGGCCCCAGTACTTCAGCCCGCCGCTCTGCAGGGTCGCCAACGCGGCGCGGAGCATGGCGCTGGCGGCTTCGGGCGTGTTGGCGACGGCGCGGAAGGTCACGGCGCGGTGAGTTACCTCGGCCCGCAAGCCGCTGCGGATGGTTGCGGCGTCGATCGCGTAGCCCTCGGCTGCCAGGGCGGCCCGCACATCGGCGGCGAAGGCGGCGCTGCCCACGACGAAGGGCAGGTCGTCGAGGAGGTACTCCGTGGTCATCCAGGTGGAACGCTCGTCAACATCGGGCAGCGGCGAGGGCGCCGTAGCCGAGAGCGGCACCCGTGAGACCAGGGCCAGCGCGCTGGCCTGGTAGGCCGGGGCGCGGCCCAGGGCCAGGGCCAGGCTGAGGGCGCCGGCGATGAGGGGAGGCAGCAGCGCCAGCAACCAGTAGCGCCGCAGGATGGAAAGGTACTCGTACAGATGCATGCTCAGGCAAATGGTTCGTGTTGCGGGAGTGGCCCCTGGGCGACGGCGCGGAGGTTGGCTGGCAGACGCCAAACATCCGTACCGGCTCGTTGCAGGAGCGGCCCCCCCGGGACGGCGCGTCTGGCATGCCGCGGAGCGTGCGCGTCACCCTTGCGCCCCGCGCGGACCGTCGCGGATGCGGCGGCGGATCGAGTTTCAGTAGGCGCGCGCAACACGCTCCTCCTGCCGGGACCCGACGGCTTCATCGATCACCGCGCGCATCTGGCGCAGAAAACGCTCGCGGCCAAAGTGCTCGGCGTGCTGGCGAATCGTCAGCGAATCGTAATTGTCATGCTGTGCAGCGAGAACAGCGGCGGCCAGCGCCGTCGCCGTCGGTTCGTAGAAGAACCGCCCCGTCACCCCCTCGATCACCGTCTCCAGCGCGCCGCCCGCGCCATAGGCGATCACCGGGCGGCCAGCGGCCATGGCCTCAACGGGCGTAATGCCAAAATCCTCCTCGCCTGGAAAGACAAACCCGCGACAGCGCGCGAAGAGATCACGCCGGGTTGGCTCATCCACCCAGCCGAGGAACTCGATGGTTGGGCCGGCCAGGCGTTCCAGGCGTTGCCGGTCGCGACCATCGCCGAAGATCTTCAGCGGCAGGCGCAGGCGGTTAAAAGCCTCGATAATCAACTCGATGCGCTTATAGGGGATAAGGCGCCCGCCGGCGAGGTAGAAATCGGCTGCGGGCTGCGGAGCGTAGGGCGGCAGATCGACCGGTGGCGGCACAATTTCGGCCTCGCGCCGGTAATACCGGCTGATGCGCCTGGCGACCTCGCGCGAATTGGCGACAAAGACATCCACCCGATTGGATGTCACTACGTCCCAGAGTCTAACATAGGTGAGCATGAAGGGCAAGAGCAGGCCGGGCAAGCCGCCGATCCCCTCGCGGAGGATATAATCCTGGCTCCGCCAGGCGAAGCGCATCGGCGTATGGCAGTAACAGATGTGCAGCGCATCGGGCCGCGGAATGACCCCCTTGGCAAAGGCGCTGCTGCTGGAGAGAATCAGATCGTAGCCGTGCAGGTCGAAGCTCTCGAAGGCGCTCGGATAGAGCAGAAAATAGCGCCGGAAATGCCGGCGCCAGCCCGGAACCCGCTGGATAAACGAGGTGCGAATGTCCCAGTTCCGGTAGGCTTCGGGCATGGCCTCGGGATCATAGACCGAGGTGAAAACAGGCGCGTCGGGGTACAGTTCGTGCAGGGCCTCCAGCACGCGCTCGGCCCCGCCGTACTGGTTGAGATAGTCGTGAACAATGGCGACACGCATAACCGGAGGATGTGAACATGCATGCACAGGGGCATGCGAGCACTTCCTCGATGCCTGCCTGGCTGATGGTTTCGCTATAGGATAGCACAACCTGGGGTTGTTGCTGCAGGGGGCGGAGATCATGTGCAAGCGGTTGGCAGAATCCCTGCAAGTAGCGAGAATATCCCATCAGGTAGTGGCGCTCCTGCTTGAAGTGGCCGCAGGGTATCTCGTATCCTGAAGCTGTGTGCCTGGCCGTCCTGCGCCTGGTACATCCAGCCCGCCCTGCGACGGGCATCTTGCGTTCTTACGGAGGGAGGTGCTGTATGACAGAGCAGGAGTTCGAGGATCAATCCCCACGCATGGCGCAGAGCCATCTGGAGCGTGCGTACATGGAGGAGTATCTGCGCGGGCTTGGCCTGAGCCTCGATGATCTGCGGCTGCTTCCGACCGCCCAGGCGCGTGAGTTGCTGCGCGCCGCCTCGACCTACGCCTCGATGCGCCTGAGCGAGGTCGAGTCCCGTTCGCATCTGGTTGAAGAACTCCACGGAGGCCCGCCGCCGATGTAGGGTGAGGAGACCTGGCGCGTCGTCACGATCTGCCAGGTCTCGCCCCCACATAGGCTGCGCCTTTGCCCACCCGGGTGTTGATCGGCACGCCGGCGGCGCACAGCGGGCAGTCCTCGGGGGCGTAGCTTTCCAGGGGTACGTCAACCAGGGCAAACAGTTCCGGCGCGGCCACCATCGCCGCGGTCACGCCGCCCCGGTTGCAGAGCGCCCCGACGCCGATCACCTCGCCGCCCGCCTCCCGAACGGCCTCGACCACCTGCCGCGCCGAGCCGCCGGTGGTCAGCACGTCCTCGACCACCAGCACGCGCCGTCCGCGTGCCGTGGCGTCGTAGCCGCGCCGCAGCACGCGCCGTTTGCCCTCGGCGGAAGTTTCCTCCTCGGCATAGACCGCCAGCACCTCGCGTCCCTCCAGCGCGCTCAGATGGTGCGCCGTCCACTGGGCCAGTATCACGCCACCAATGGTCGGGCCGGCGACTACCTCGACCCCCGCGCCGGCAAAGTGGCGCGCGATCCGTTCGCAGACCGCGGCGGTCGCGGTGGTGTGCGGGTAGAGGGCGTCTTTGTTGACATAACTGCTGCCGTGGCGACCCGAGGTGTACACCAGATGGTCGCCGGTGATCAGCGCGCCCACGCTGGCGAGCAGCGCCAGCACGTCGTCCCCGTTCATAGCGCCTCCGCTTCGATTTCACGCAAAATCCGGGTCGCCGCAGCGGCCGGCCCCCCCACGTCTGGCGGCGGAGCGGTGATTGGGCGACCGATGACCAGGTAATCGGCGCCGGCGCGCAGGGCCGCGGCGGGCGTCATGACGCGCCGCTGGTCGCTGCTGGCGGCCCAGGCCGGGCGCACCCCCGGGGTGATGATCAGCAATCCGTCACCGCAGGCGGCGCGGATCGCCGCGACTTCGTGGGGCGAGGCCACCACCCCGTCCAGCCCGCAGTCCTGCGCCAGACGGGCCAGGCGCGCCACGTGCTCGGCCAGGGGCGCCCCGACGCCCAGTTCATCGCGTAGGGCCGTCTGGTCCACACTGGTCAGCACGGTGACGCCGAGGAGCAGCGGGCGTTGCGGGGCGGCGCGGGCCGCTTCGACAGCGGCGCGCAGCATCGCCGCGCCGCCCTGGCAGTGCAGGGTCAGCATCCGCACCGCGGGGCCGAACGCGCAAACGGCGCGCACGGCGCCGGCCACGGTGTTGGGAATGTCGTGCAGCTTCAGGTCGAGGAACAGGCTGCCTCCAGCGGCGGCCACGGCCTCCGCTACCCGGGGCGCGCCCGCGGCCGTGCACAACTCCAGTCCGACCTTGAAGCCGCCCACCAGCGGCCGCAGTTCGCGCACCAGCCCGAGCGCGGCGTCCAGATGATCCACGTCGAGGGCCGCCAGAACGCGCTCGTGCGGCGCCAGGCTGTGAGGGGTGGAGGGTAATGGCATAGTGGATTGTGGATTTTGGATTTTGGATTGGGATTGTGGGGGCGGAGCGGAATGCGGCTGGCCAGATCCGCGCCACTCCAAAATCCAAAATCGAGCTACCTTGTCCGCAACAACCCGCGGCAGATGCGCCCGGGCAGTCCCGGCCCCTCGTAGACCAGACCGGTGTACACCTGCAGCAGGGTGGCCCCGGCGTCGAACATCCGCCGGGCGTCGTCGAGGTCGAAGATGCCGCCGACGCCGATGATCGGCAGCCTGCCGCCGCTCTCGCGGGCCACGAAGCGTACCACGCGCAGCGCCAGGGGGTGCAGGGGCCGCCCGCTGAGGCCGCCGCTCTCGGCGGCGCGGGCACGGTCGGCGGGGGCCAACCCGTCACGGCAGATGGTCGTATTGGTGGCGATGATCCCCGCTACCCCGGTCTCGGCGCATACCTCCAGGGCCTCGGCAAGGGCCGGTTCGGCGAGGTCGGGGGCGAGTTTGACCAGGATGGGCCGCGGGCGGGTGTCGCGCTCGTGGGCCAGGCGCCGGTTTTCGCTCTGCAAGGCGATCAGCAGGCTGCGCAGGTGCGTCCGCTCCTGGAGCGCGCGCAACCCCGGGGTGTTGGGCGAACTGACGTTCACCGCGAAGTAGGCCCCGTAATCGAAGAGCAGGCGGAACGAGCGCAGGTAGTCCTCTTCGGCCCGCTCCAGGGGCGCGCGCTTCGACTTCCCGATGCTGATGCCCAGCGGCGCCGGCAGCGGCGGCCGGCTGGCGAGACGGGCAGCCAGGGCGGCGGCGCCGGCGTTGTTGAAGCCCATGCGGTTGATCAGCGCCTGGCTGGCCGGCAGACGAAACAGACGCGGGCGCGGATTGCCTGGCTGGGATGCCGCGGTGACGGTGCCGACCTCCACGTGGCCGAAGCCGAGGGCCATCCAGGCCGGCAGGGCCACCCCGTCTTTGTCCATGCCGGCGGCAAGACCGATGGGGTTGGGGAAGCGCAGTCCGAAGACCGTGCGTTCCAGCGCGGGATGCCGGCAGGCCAGCAAACGCTCGCATGCCCGCAGCGCCAACCGCCGCTGCGAGAGCAGCGCCAGTGCCGCCAGCGCGCGCTCGTGAGCCGCTTCGGCGTCGCCGCCCTGCATACGAAAGAGCACGGGGCGGATGAGGTGTTTGTAGAACATATCGGGGTCGTGAGACGCTGGCGGCGTTGCCGCGCATCGCGCTCAAAACGGTTCCAGCCCCGCCTCGGAGAGCGCGTCGGCGAACCGCTCGACATCGCCCACGCGCTTGAGCGTCTCTACCTGTTCGAGGAGCCTGCGCCGGTCCGCCGTGTCGGAGATGACCGCCCGTTCGATGTACTGGCGCAGGTAGATCTTCAGGATCTCCATCTGTTCCGGGGTCAGTTCATCGTTCCGCAGGTAGGTTTCGACCGCGTCGGCCAGGCGCCCGGTGGTCTCGTTCATCCAGAAGCGGGGCGGCAGGGGCACGTCGAACGGGTAGGGGTAATCGGGGTTTTCGATGAAAGTCAGCGGGCCGATTTGTTCTGACATATCTTTATGCCTGTAATGATCTCATACTAACAACGAAACTTCGTCCTGGCCGGAGTTGCGGAGGCCGCAGGCCCCACCGGAAAGGGCGTTGGGGGGCCGAAGCCCCTCCGAACCTCCCCTTGCAAGGAGAAGTCTCGTTGTAGTACCGGTAGCGTGGCCCTTTCAGAGAGTCTCCCCCGCCGCATTCGTTACCTGGTTCACCTGCGCATCCCCAGCGCATCGTAGAGCCGGGGGTAATCGAAGTTGGCTTCGAGCAACTCGGTGAAGCGGCGCAGTTTCGCGTCCTCGTGAAAGCGCACGCGGCCGAAGAGGCGTTCCGCGCGTTCAACCGTGGCCAGGGTGTCATCGGGGACGACAATCAGCGGCACCTGCAGGTCCCCGGCGCGATCAACCACCTCGGGGGCGGGCTGGAGATTGCCGGTGAGCACCAGGGCGCTGGTGTGGGTCTTGAGCGCGGCAAGTTGCAGATCGGCGCGATCGCCGCCGGTGACCACCACCTTGTTGCCGCGGCGGCGGAAGAACGGCATACTGGCCTCGGCGCTCATGGCGCCGATCATCAACGTCTCGGCGACGCGGGAGCACCACTCCCGCTGGCCGATCAACTGGCCGCCCAGGTGCGCCAGCAGTTCCTCAATGCTCACGCCCGCCAGGGTCGGGTCGCGGGGCAGCACGGCGAAGACCGGGATGCCGCGACGCTCCAGGAAGGGCACGACCCGCCCGCGGACAAACTCGAACTGGGAGTCTTCCACCTGGTTGATCAACACCCCGAGCAGCCGCTCACCCACGTACCGTTGCACCGAAAGCACCGTGTCCACGCTGAGCGTCGAGTCGTAGCGTGTCACCAGCAGGCCAGGCGCCTGGAGCAGATCGGTAACCTGATCCGCTGAAAGATCCACCAGCGCGCCTTCCGACCAGGTGTTTGTCCCTTCGAGCACAACGATATCCTTGTTGCGCGAGAGGTTCAGGTAGGCGTCACGCAGGATGCGCGTATAGCTGGGATGCTGCCCACGCAGGATCGCCTCGACCACGCCGGGGGTGATCTGCACCGGTACAACCTGGTCGATAGGGTCGCTGATCCCAAGGGTCTCGCGAATGAAGACGGTGTCCTCGTCCATCACCGCGCCGGAGGCGCCTGCGACCGAAACGCTCACCGGCTTCATGTACCCGACATTGAAGCCATCGCGCTGCATGCGACGCAGCAAGGCGATACAGACGGCGCTTTTGCCGACGAACGTCTCGGTTGACGCAACATACAGCGTAGCCATGCTCTGCCTCCCTGGGACGGGGGTGTGCCTGTCGTGTGTGGTGCTGTCGAGCGGGGAGGCATGCCTCCCGGTGGAGCCGGCAACCCGGAGGAGACGACAGGTAGCGAGTGATCGATGGCCGCCACATGCGCTGGCGACCGGTTCACATCCGGCGCGCATCCAGGTCGCACGCGAGTGAGGTTGGATACGCTGCGGTTCGGACGCTGTGTGGTGACATCATACCCTACACCGGCGGGATGTGCAAAGGGGTGTTGGGCGTTCTTTCAGGGCTGGCGTGGTTCTGGCGGCGAGGCCGCCAGAACCGGCGCCACACGATCCTGCCAGGCGGCTCCACTGCCCCACATCCCGCCGCCGGAGGCGGATGTCGTGGGGTATGCCTCTCTCCTGCCTTCTCAGGTGGAGGGTTTTCCGGCACATCCTCGCGTCGCATACGCCATCTGGGGCATTGGGACGCCCAAATCCTCCCTCTCCACCGCAGGTGGAGAGGGCAGGGGGGGTGAGGATCGCAAGCGCATTGGAATGCCAAAAACCCCTTCTCCCTCAAAAACCCTGCACCTGAGAGTCTCTCCTGCCGGGGGAAGTCTGCTAGAATGAACATGGATCAAGGGTTCGAGAGGGCGCGGCCCTCCAGCGAGATCAGGGAGCACCAATGCCAGGCGTTCCACGCAAGCCCGAAGTGATGAGCCCCGCCGGGTACTGGCCGCAACTGCACGCAGCGATCGAGGCCGGCGCCGACGCGGTCTACTTCGGTCTCAAGCACTTCTCGGCCCGCGCCAAGGTGGGCTTCACCCTCGCCGAGCTGCCCGAGGCGCTGCGCCTTTTGCATAGCCGCGGCGTGAAGGGCTACGTTACCTTCAACACCCTGGCCTTCGACCACGAACTGGCCGAGGCGGCCCGCGTGGCCGCGGCGATTGCCGCGGCCGGGGCCGATGCCGTCATCGTGCAGGATCTCGGCCTGGCGCGGCTCGTGCGCGCCATCGCTCCCGAGCTGGAGGTGCACGGCTCGACCCAGATGTCGATCACCAGCGCCGAGGGGGTGGAACTGGCCCGCGAGCTGGGGGTGAGCCGGGTGGTGCTGGCCCGCGAGTTGTCGCTGGAGGAGATCCGCAGCATCGTCGCTGCGACCGATGTGGAAGTCGAAATCTTTGTCCACGGGGCATTGTGCGTCTCGTACTCGGGACAGTGTTTTTCCTCGGAGGCCTGGGGCGGGCGCAGCGCCAATCGCGGGCAGTGCGCCCAGGCCTGCCGCCTGCCCTACGAGTTGATCGTTGATGGTGTCCCCCGCCCCCTGGGGGATGCGCGCTACCTGCTCTCGCCCGGCGATCTTTCGGCGCTGCGGCTGATGCCGGAGATCGTCCGTCTGGGGGTCGCGGCGCTGAAGATCGAGGGCCGTTACAAGGACGAGAACTACGTGGCCCTCGCCACCAGCGCCTACCGCAAGGCGGTTGACGAGGCCTGGGCCGGATTGCGGCTGAGTCTGACCCCCGCCGAGGAACTGCGGCTGGAGCAGGTCTACTCGCGGGGATCGGGGCCGTTCTTCCTCGGCGGTACCAATCACCAGGCGGTCGTGCGCGGGCGCGCGCCGCGCCATCGGGGGGTGCTGGTGGGCCGGGTGGCGCGGGTGCTGGCCGATCGGGTGCTGATCGCCCCTGAGCCGGCCACGGCGATCGCCCCGTTGAAGGCGGGCGACGGCGTGGTCTTCGACGCCGCCCATCGGCGCAGCCCCGAAGAGCCGGAGGAGGGCGGGCGGATCTACCACGCGCGCCCGGCCCGCGACGGGTTGCTGGAGGTGGAGTTCGGCAACCAGGCGGTGAACTATCGCCGGGTGCGGGCGGGCGATCTGCTCTGGCGCACCGACGACCCAGAGGTGGAGCGGGCCGCGCGGCCCTTTACCCGGCCCGCCGCCCCGGCGCGCCGGCAGCCCGTGGCGGTGCGGGTCATTGCCCGCGTCGGGGCGCCGCTGGAACTGGTGTGGCGGCTGGTGGCGCATCCCGACCTGGCCGTCACCGTGTCTTCCCCCGAACCGCTGGCGAGCGCGCACCGCCACGCCCTGACGCTGGAGGACCTGCGCGAGCAGCTTGGTCGGCTGGGAACCACTCCCTACACGCTGGCCGAACTCGAGGCCGAGATCGCAGGCGCGCCGTTCGTTCCCGATTCGCTGCTCAACACCCTGCGCCGCGAGGCGGTCGAGCAACTGGCGGCCCTGCAGGGCCGGCCCCGCTCCGGGACGGTGGCCGAGCCGCTGGTGGCGCTGGAGGCCCTGCTGGCGGCGAGCCGGCGCCAGCCGGCCCCCGCCGAGCCGTCGCCGCGCCTGCATCTGCTGGTGCGCACCCCCGAGCAACTCGAGGCGGCCCTGGCCCTGCGCCCGGCGCCCGCCAGCATTACCCTCGACTACCTGGATCTGTACGGGCTGCGCCCGGCGATCGAGCGGGTGCAGGCGGCGGGCATTCCCGCGCGGGTGGCCAGCCCGCGGGTGCTCAAGCCCGGCGAGGAGCGTATCACGCGCTTCTTGCTCAAACTCGGCTGCGGCATCCTGGTGCGCTCGACGGGCCTGCTGCACGCCCTGCGCCACGACGAGGCCCCGCCGCTGACCGGCGATTTCAGCCTGAACGCGGCCAATCTGCTCAGCGCCGCCACGCTGCTCGACCTGGGGCTGGAGCGCCTCACGCCCACCCACGACCTGAACGCGGCGCAGGTCGCCGACCTGGCCCGGGCGCTGGGGCCGGGGCGCACCGAAGTGGTGGCCTACCAGCACTTGCCGGTGTTCCACACCGAGCACTGCGTGTTTTGCCGCTTCCTCTCCACCGGCACGAGCTACAAAGACTGCGGGCGCCCCTGCGAGCGCCACGAGGTGACCCTGCGCGACCAGCGCGGGCGCGAGCACCCGGTGCTGGCCGATGTGGGCTGCCGCAATACCGTGTTCGGGGCCGAGGCCCAGATGGCCAGCCGCCACCTGGGGGCCTGGCGCGCGGCGGGCATCGTCCACTACCGCCTGGAGTTCGTCCACGAGGGCGGCGCGCAGCTCACGGCCGTGGCGACGGCCTTCCGTGAAGCGTTGGAAGGGGTGATCGGCGAGCGGGAGCTGGAGCGCCGTCTGGCGCAGAGCGCGCCCCGGGGCGTCACCGAGGGCAGCCTGTTCGTGCCCGCCGGCCACACGCTGATCCCGTTGCTGGATTAAGGCTGCGGAGGGGCAGGAAGAGCGTAGCCCTCCCTGCCCCTCCCTGAGGGGAGGGGTGTGGGGAAACCCGGTTTCCCCACCTTACCTACAGGAGTTCTTCGGCCAGGCTCTAAGCCGCGCCAATCAACTGCTCGGCGATAATCGCCGACGAGAGCACCCCGGGAATACCCGCGCCGGGGTGGGTGCCCGCGCCCACGAAGTAGAGGTTCTCGAACTCCTCCGAACGGTTGTGGGGCCGGAACCAGGCCGACTGGGTCAGGATCGGCTCGAGCGAGAAGGCCGAGCCCAGGAAGGCGTTCTGCTGGCGGGCGAAGTGGCGCGGGTCAACCATGGTCTCAACCACGATGTTCTTGCTCAGACCGGGCATGTAACGCTCCTCGAGGAAGCGCACAATCGCGTCGCGGTAGGGCCGCGCCGCGACCGACCAGTCAATGCCCGCGCCCAGGTGCGGCACCGGCGAGAGCACGTAGAACGACTCGCCGCCCTCCGGGGCGAACGAGGGGTCGTTGAGCGACGGAATGTGCACATAGAGCGAGAAGTCGTCGGCCAGTCGCTTGTGGTGGAAAATATCCTCCAGCAGGCCCTGGTAGCGCTCGCCGAAGATGATGTTGTGGCGCAGCAGCGAGCCATCGTCGTAGCGGCGGCGCGTGCCGATGTAGATCACCACCAGCGACATGCTGTACTTCTTGCGGCGCAGGCGCCGGTCGGTGAAATGACGCCGGTGCCGGGGCGACACCAGGTTGCTGTAGGTGTAGGCAACGTCGGCGTTGGAAACCACGGCGTCGCCGCGGCGCACGATGCCGTCGGCGAGGCGCACGCCGATCACCCGCCGCCCCTCGATGACGATCTCGCGCACCGGGCTGTTCAGGTGCAGCGTGCCGCCCAGTTCGGTAAAGAGCCGGGCCATCGCCTGCACGATCGCCCCCGTGCCACCCACGGCGTAGTGGATGCCCCACTCCCGCTCCAGGTAGTGCACCATGGCGTAGATGGACGAAGCGTCGAAGGGGTTTCCGCCGATGAACAGCGGGTGGAACGAGAAGCAACGGCGCAGAAAATCGTCGTTGATGAAGCGCGACACGTAGCGGTAGGTGCTCAGGTAGGACTGGAGGCGCATCAGGTCGGGGGCCACCCGGAGCATGTCGCCGATGTTCAGGAAGGGCTTGTCGGCCAGTTCCAGAAAACCCTTCTCGAAGATCGGCCGGGTGCTGGCCATAAAGCGGCGGTAGCCCTCGACATCGGCGGGGTTGAAACGGGCGATTTCTTGTGCGATGGCCTCCTCGTCGCCTGAGTAGTCAAAGTGCTTGCCCTCTTTGTTGAAGAGACGGTAGTAGGGCTGGCAGGGCCGGAGTTCGAAGTAATCCTCGCGGCGGCGTCCGGCGACGCGCCACAGGTCGTCGAACATAAACGGCGCGGTAATGACGGTGGGGCCGGCGTCGAAGCGATAGCCGTTGCGCTCGATGACGTAGGCTTTTCCTCCTGGTTGATCGGCTTTCTCGAAGATCTCGACGCGGTGGCCGCGGGCGGCGAGGCGAATGGCCGCGCTGAGACCGCCAAAGCCCGCGCCGATGACGATGATGTGTTGCTGCATGGTTGCTCCCTAGAGACGAAACTCCTGCGGCGAACACGGCGGGTTGGAGGGGCGCCGAGAAACCTGATTCCCCGGGCCCTTGCCCGCCGGGCAACTGACCGGAGTATAGCCGCCCGGGTGGTTGGTGGAGAAGCAAGCCCGCTACCACGCGGAAAGCTCCCTTCACCGCCTCGCCAGGCTCTTACCAAACCCTTACGAAACGCTCGTGTGCGCCTTACGTTGGCGCGCTATCATACGTGCCGGAACGTTGAACGTTGTGCCATACAACACAAATAATGGTGAGGAGTGTTTCATTATGCTGCGAAGTCTCTTTGGTGGTCGCACCGCCGCCAACTCCATTGCGACGATTACCGCGCCGGAATTGAAGCGCCGTCTTGATGCCGGCGAGCGCCTCTTCTTGCTTGACGTGCGCTCGGCGGATGAGTACGCCTACGACGGGCACATCGTCGGCGCGCACCTGCTGCCCCTGCCGATGCTCTCGCTGCGCCTTGACGAGTTGCCCCGCGATACCCCGATCATCTGCATCTGCCGTTCGGGCCACCGCAGCGGCGTCGCCGCCGAGCAACTGGCCCGCCAGGGCTTCAGTGACGTGACCAACCTCACCGGGGGCATGGTGGCCTGGGCCCGCGCCGGCCTGCCGATGAAGCGTGGATAGTTCGTCTACACCTTTCCCCTGGCCGAGGCAACGTGTTGTTGCCTCGGCGGCGGTTGCGGGGGCCGCAGGCCCCCGTAAAGTGTCCCTTCCTGGTGCGGCGGGGCGAAGCCGCGCCGCACCAGGAACTTCGGAGGGGTTTAGCCCCTCCTGAAAATCCCCGTGAGGGTACACACCAACGTCGAAATAATCACGTGCCGCCCGTGGGCGCCGCACCGCGAACAGCAGCGACCGTCACGGCCATCTGGATGCGCCACGGTGCGTGGGGGGCGCTGCGGACGGGCGGCTGTCGCTCGCCCCGCGCCCCGCGCCAGATGAGTATATAATACGCCCATGAGTAACACGGGCGCGATCCTGGTCGTTGATGACGAGGCCAGTATCCGGACGATTGCCAGGGCCTACCTGGAGCAGGCCGGCTTTCGCGTAGTCTGCGTGGATAATGGCGCCGATGCGCTGCGGCTGGCCGAGGCCGATCCGCCGGATCTGGTCCTCCTCGATTTGAACCTGCCGGGTATGGACGGCATGCAGGTTGCCGCGCGCCTCCGCGAGCGCTCGGATGTCTTCATTCTGATGCTCACGGCGCGGAGCGAAGAGGCCGACCGCGTGGCCGGCCTGCGGATCGGCGCCGATGATTACCTCACCAAGCCCTTCAGTCCCCGCGAGCTGGTGGCCCGCGTCGAGGCCATCCTGCGGCGGCGCCGTGGCGCCCCGACCCGCGACAACCGCCTGCGCTTCCGCCACCTGACGATTGACCCCGACGCCCGCGAGGCGCAGGCCGACGGCCAGACGCTCGAGTTGAGCCCCACCGAGTTCGATGTGCTGCTGGCCCTGGCGCGTCACCCCAACCGCGCCCTCAGCCGCGAGCAGTTGATCGATCTGGTCTGGGGGGCCGATTTCTACGGCACCGACCGGGTGGTTGATGTGTACGTCGGCCAGGTGCGGCGCAAGCTGGAGGCCGCCACCGGCGCGACGCTGATTGTCACCGTGCGCGGCGTCGGCTATCGCTTCGTGGACGAGCGGCTATGAGGGCGCTCTCGCAACTGCGCTGGCAACTCATCGCCGCCCAGATGCTGGTGGTGGTGGTGGGCGTGGTGGTGCTGGCCATCGCCGCCGATCGCCTGGGAAGCGGGATCTTCGCCGCCGATCTACGCGCCCAGCTCGAGGGCGTCCCGATGGCTGAGCGCGCCGCGGTCGAAGCGGCGCTGCTCGCCAGCTTCCGCAAGGCCACCGGCCAGGCCCTCCTGGCCGCCGGCGCCGCCGCGGCGGTGGTGGGGTTGACGACCAGTGCGCTGCTGCTGCGCCAGATCCTCCGCCCGTTGAACGAAATTGCCCGCAGCAGCCAGCGCATCGCCGAGGGCCGCTACGACGAGCGCGTGGCCGTGCCCGCCAGCGACGAACTGGCGATTGTCGCCACCAGCTTCAACCAGATGGCCGAAAGCCTGGAGCGGGTCGAGCAACAGCGCGTGGCGCTGATCGGCAACGTCGCCCACGAACTGCGCACGCCCCTCACCGGCATCGAAGGCTACCTGGAGGGCCTGATTGACGGCGTCTTCGCCCCCGAACCATCCGTCTTCGGCGACATGCAGCACGAGGTGCGCCGCATGCGCCGCCTGATTGACGACCTCCAGACCCTCTCCCACGTCGAGGCCGGCCAGGTGAGCCTCCATCTGGCCGACGTGGACCTGGTAGAACTGGCCCGGCGCGTGGTCAACCAGTTGCGCCCGCAGACCATCACCAACTGCCTCGAACTGACGGTGCTCCCCGAAACCCCCTCGCTGATCGTCCGGGCCGATCCTGATCGCCTGGCGCAGATCCTGTTGAACCTGGTGGGCAACGCCATTCGCTACACCCCCGAAGGCGGCTGCATCACCGTGCGGCTGGGTGTGGACGGCGCTATGGCCCGCGTCGAGGTGATCGACACGGGCATCGGCATCCCCCCCGAAGAACTGCCCTACATCTTCGAGCGCTTCTACCGCGTCGATCGCTCGCGTTCGCGCGCCAGCGGCGGCAGCGGCATCGGGCTGACCATCGCGCGGCACCTGGCCTGGGCCATGGGCGGCGAACTGACGGCCGAGAGCGCCGGCCCGGGCAAGGGCAGCACCTTCACCCTGACCCTGCCCCTGCGGTAATAATGGGAGGGTCTGGGAGGGCGAAGCCCTCCAGGGAAACTCTCACTGCAACAATCTGGTACGCCCGGCGTTCTATTATTGCGACAAGAACCTGTCGGCCGTTTTCACCCCCTCGGAAAGGAGCCACAGCGCCAATGTCCGCAATTATCCTGGGCGTCTTCGCTGGCTTACTTGGCTGGTTCATCGTCCGCTATCTCCTCTTCGGCTTCTACACGGTGGATCAGAACGAGCGCGCGGTCAAGACGATCTTCGGCCGCGCCGAGCGTCTCCCGCTCTCGGCCAATACGGAGGACCCCTTCACCGAGTACCTCCGCCCCGAGGAGCGCGACCGCTACCGCTACCCGCAGGTGCGCGTCATTCAGCCTGGCTTCCACTTCAAGTGGCCCTGGGAGCGCATCCATAAGGTTTCGATCGCTACCCAGACCGTCAACATGGCGCTGGATCTGGAAGATCCCCGCGCCAACCGCAACGGCACGGTGCTGGAGGCGGTGACCAAGGACCAGCTCAATGTCGGGCTGAAGGGGCAGATCCGCTACCGGATTTCTGAGCGCCACCTCTACGCCTACCTGTTCGGGGTGAAGAACCCGGTGGTGCACGTGATGGGCTACTTTGTCTCCATCCTGCGCGAGCGCATCGCCAGTTTCGAGGCGCCCCCCCCTCCCACCGGCAGCGTGGCGGCCTCGCAGCCGGCCGACGCCAGCGCCGTGACCGGCGTCTCGATCAACGACCTGCGCAAGAACCTGCGCGACCTGAACGAGTTGATGGACCGCGAGTGCCTCTCCTCGCCCGCCCGCTACGGGGTGATCCTCGAAGCCTCGCTGATCACCGAGATCGACGCCCCGCCCGAGGTCGAGTCGGCGATGGCGGCGATCAACACGGCCCACAACCAGGTCTCGTCGGACATCAGCCTGGCCCAGGCCGCCGCCGACCAGAAGATCGTCCAATCGAAGCGCGCGGTGGAGATCGAGACGCTGAAGGCCCAGGCCGAGGTCGAGCCGTTGCTGGCCCTGGCCGAGCAGTTGCACGCCCTGCGGGCCAGGGGGCCGAACGCCATCGCCGCCTACCTGCGGAATGTGCGCCTGGGTCTCTTCCGCCAGGCCGAGCGCGTGATCATGGAGGTGGAGCGATGATCAACCTGATGCTGTTCCTCATCGCCGCGACGGTCACCTTTATCTTCGCGCCGATCGTGATCGCGGTGACGCTTGGCCTGGCCCGGCTGTTTGGCCTGTATACGACGGTGCAGGAGGGCACCTGTCACGTCTACGTGCTGTTTGGCAACGTCATCGGCGTCATCAGCGAGCCGGGGCTGCACTTCCTGCCGGGGCGCCTCGGGGCGTCCGCCTTTGTGGTGCGGCTGCTGGGCGAACGCAAGGTGCTGGATATGCGCCTTAACCAGCGCTACCTGCGCAGCCAGCCGGTGAACTCCGAGGAAGGCGCGCCGATGGGCATCGGCGTGTGGTACGAGATGGCGATCAGCGACCCCGTGGCCTATCTGTTCCGCAACACCGATCCCGAAGGCTCGCTGGCAGCCAATGTCAGTAACGCCGTGGTGCGTACCCTCAGCAACATGCCCCTGGCCGAAATGCTCGAGAATCGCCACGCCATGAGCCAGGCGGTACGGGCCGAGGTGTCGCCGAAGTCGATGGAGTGGGGCTACCGGCTCGGGTCGGTGTACGTGCGCAAGGTCCACTTCCGCGACGCGGGTATGATCCGCCAGATCGAGGCCAAGGTGGTCAACCGCCTGCGCCAGGTGACCTCGGCCATCTTGCAGGACGGCGCGAACCAGGTGAGCATCATCACCAGCACCGCCGAGCGGCAGGCGGCCATCGCCTTCGCTCAGGCCCAGGCCATTCGCCCGCAGATCCTCGGTAAGGCGCTCAACGCCATCAATACCGACCGGGAGGTGGCCGAGGCCCTCTTCAGCATTCTGGAGACCCAGAACCTGATCGAGGGCGGAGCGAAGGTGACCCTCATCCCGCGCCTCAACGAACCGTCGCTCCTGCCTGATCTCCTTGCCGCCGCGCCCCCGACCAACCATACCGCCGGGTCGCGTTCAACGGGGTAAGGGAGCGGTCGCCGGGCGTTTGGCGGGGAGCGGGGTCAACGGCAAGTGGTGTCTCTGACCCCACTCCCGTTGCCATCCTCTCACGGATGGTGCACGCCTTTTCACGTCGCGTCGATCCGTTCGGATGTACAATAATGAAGTTGAGGTACACAATAGGTTGGGAGTCCCGGGAGGACCGTGCCTTCCCAGGAACCCCTACCCGATGGAAGGGTCCTGGAGGGCGTCGCCCTCCAGGACCCTTTGTCCGGTGAGAGAGGTTGGGAAAGCAACGCCCTCCCGGAACGACCACACCCGCCTGGAGCGAGGGTCCGGGAGAGCGTTGCCCTCCCGAAAACTCTGGTCGTCCGATTCGAGGAGAGGAGGTCGCATATGGTTCCGGCAAAGAAGCGCGTATGGCCGTTCGCCGCGCTGGTCGCGGCAATCATCGCCTTACTGGTCGCGGGGCCGGCGTTCGCGGCGGAGTTTGGCTCAGGCGATACCTACCGCCTGCCGGCCGGCCAGGTGATCGAAGACGACCTGACCGTGATGGCGCAGGAGATCTACATCGACGGCAGGGTGGATGGCGACCTGGTGGCGATGGGCGCGTATGTCGAGATCAACGGTGTGGTAACCGGTGACGTGCTGGCCGCGGGGGCGGAGGTGCGGATCAACGGCGTGGTCGAGGACGACGTGCGCGCGGCGGGCGCGGGGGTGATCGTGGCCGGCAGGATCGGCGACCACCTCTTTGCCGCGGCCGGTGGCGGAGAGGGGGCCGTCAGCCCCATGCAGGTCGCTGGCCGCAGCGTGGTGCAGGGCGTGCGCATCGAACGCGACGCCACGGTGGGCGGCTCGGCCTACCTCTTTGGCGGCGAGGCGTTGATTGACGGCGCAATTGCCAATGACCTGCGGGCCGGGGCCGGTACGGTGATCCTCAACGGCCAGGTGGGCAGCGACGCCACCCTGGACGTCAGCAAGGTCACCATTGGCGATGCCGCGCGGGTCGGGGGCGTGCTGAGCTACACTGCGCCCGAAGCGGCGAGTGTGCCGCCAGGTGTGGCTGGCGACGTGCGCTTCGAGCAGCGCGAGCAACCGCAAACCACGCCGGCGCCGGCGTTCCGGCCCGGGCAGATCCTGCGACCGCTGCTGATGCTGGCCGGGTTCGCACTGCTGGGCTGGCTGCTGCTGCGCTTCACGCCCGAGGCGCTGCGGCGCCCGGCGCAGGCTCTGGCGCTGCGACCCGGGCAGGCGGCGCTCTACGGCATTGCCGCGCTGGCGCTGCTGTTCGCCGTGCCTCTGCTGTCGATCCTGATCTTCCTGGCGATCCTGCTGTTCTGGGGCTGGTTCCCGGCGCTCATGTTCGCCCTGCTGCTCACGGCTGCTCTGGTGCTCGCCTGGACGCTCAGCCCGCTCATTACCGGTCTGTGGGCCGGGCAGGCGCTGCTGCGGGCCACCGGGCGCGAGGCCAGTGATTTCCTCGCCCTGTGCCTCGGCGTGCTGCTGATCGTGCTGCTCAGCCTGATCCCCTGGGTGGGCTGGCTGGTGGGGCTGGCGAGCCTGGTGTTCGCCCTCGGCGCGCTGATCCTGGCGCGGCGCGGGGCCTTCGACGTGCCGGTGACGACGGTGACCCCGGCGCCGACGCCGGCGTAGGCGGGGGTATGCAGCGGGCCGGACGTGGGGCCGGGCCTCACCCTCCCCCGCCTCGCTGCGCTCGGCGCCTCACGCCGAAGGGCGAACCGTCGGGGCGGAGGGGGGTGTTCCTCAGCCTCCCCCGCCTCGCGGCGCTCGGCGCCGCACCCCGAACGGCGCGCCGT